>JAZNWM010000245.1:0-2345 GCA_045593345.1 Eubacteriales bacterium | reverse complement strand
CCAATCGAGAATGAATGGGTAAGGGAAGTCGCAGTTAACCCCCGCAAGCTCCTTGGTGGGCAGGTATCTTACCTTTTTGCCGCATCGCTTACATTCTACCAGGTCGCCGTGACTCTCAAGCGTGGTAAGCCCGCAGTCGGGACAGGTGTATATGGCACGCTCGATATATTCGGCACTTTTCCTGTGAAGGTATTCCTTGTCGGCCTTTGCCTCGTTCTGATACAGACCGTCGCGGATCAGGGTGAAGAGCTCGTCGTCGGTCATTTCCTTATATTCCTCGGGCTCAATAACCCGCGAAACGTAGGCGGACATCTCGCCACGCCTTGTCACATCGCTCCATCTGGGTTGCACACCGTACCCGCCCTCAATACGAAAGAGCAGGATCGGCATACCCATCTTCCTCGCCAGAGGTGCTATGGTGGGGCTCATATAAACCGTCTCGCCACTGTAGGTGCGGTTGCCCTCGGGTGCGATGGCAATAGAGCCGCCCTCCCTCGCCACGCGGATGCAGTTCATTATAGCCTTGACGTCGGTGGTCTGCTTTTTGATAGGAATAGGCTCTACCAGGTATTTTATAAGCGAGGATACCCAGCCGTTGGAGAACAGATCCTCGCTAGCAAGGTAGTATATAGGATCGCGGAAGGCCGCACCGACGAAGAACTGGTCAAATGCAGTCTGGTGATTGTAGAGGATGAGATAAGGTCTTTTTTTATCCTCTCTGAATTTTGTTATCTTAACGCCGTAGCGTATTTTACACAGCAAGGAAATGGGAATTTCAAGCAACGCCCGTACAACCTTATGTCGGGGCTTTATCCACCTTTTCTTCTTGTTTTTCTTCTGCTTCATAAAGGCCTCCTTTAATTCAGCGTCACATAATTATACAACATTTTTGCGAAATCGTCAATAAAAAGTTGAAAATGTTAACAAATTTATATTGCTACGGCCTTTTTTTTATGATATAATTTATGTAAAAGTCGTATTTTTTGATTTTTTAAAAATATCTATTGAAAGGAAAAAACAATGCAATTTTTATTAGAAACGACCGCTGACATCGGTGGCGACACCACATCGGCGGTGATTGCTACGGTAATAAATTGGTGTCTTAATACGGGAATTAAGATAATCATATCCCTTCTCATACTTCTTATCAGCTTCAAGGTCATCAACGTGGTAACACGCAGAATACAGAAGAGGCTTGAGAATAATCCCAAGCACGATAAGACGCTGGTGAAAACAATAATGTATATAGGCAAGACGGTAGCGAAGATCGTCATTGCCATCTGCCTTGTGGGCTATCTTGGAATAGATACCAGCGGACTTACCGCCCTTGTCACATCCCTCGGCGTTTGTGCAGGTTTGGCGGTCAACGGTGCCCTGTCTAACCTGGCGGGCGGAATAATTATTCTCTTCACCAGACCCTTCAAGGTTGACGATTATATTGAGGCCCTGCTTGATACGACGGTAGCGGGCACGGTTGAGGATATTCAGATAGTCTGCACCAAGCTTCGCACACCCGATAACAAGGTTATCTACGTTCCTAACGGCACGCTTTCTAACGCTAATATAATCAACTACTCCGAGAAGGAGCTTCGCCGCGTGGATTTTACCTTTTCTATTTCATACGACAATGACGTTGAGCTGGCGAAGGCTCTTGTGCTGACCGTTTGTGATGCACACAATCTTGTACTTAACGAGCCCGAGCCCTTCGTTCGAGTTTCGGAGTACGGTCAGAGCAGCGTTAATCTCACCGCACGCGTGTGGGTAAGGAGCGGTGATTACTGGACTGTAAGGTTCGATATTCTCGAATCGGTTAAGAATGTCTTTGACGAGAGCGGAATCACCATTCCCTATAACCAGCTTGACGTCCACGTAAAGCGTGACTGATTATGAGTGAGCTATGGGAGCTTCGCGATGCCGACGGCAATAAGGTGGGCGTCAGTATGCGAAGAGAGGACAGGAATAAAATTCCCGATGGCCTGTACCTTCCTTGCGTTGAAATCTGGGTTACGGTTGGTGACAAGCTGCTGATAACCAGACGGCACCCGAGCAAATCCGAGGGGCTGAAATACGAGGTCTCGGGCGGCGGAGTTATGCTTGACGAGGATTTTCCGGACGCCGCCCTGCGTGAGCTGTATGAGGAGGTGGGAATAGAGGCCCGCAGTGACAGTCTTATATATCTCGGCTTCGAAATTCACGGCGACGTTTATGCCGCATCATATCTTCTGCCGCTCGACGCTCTTCCGAAGTTGACCCTGCAGCAGAGCGAGGTGGTGGAGTGGCGGCTGGTCGACGAAGGGGAGCTTTCTGATATGTCAGACTCGCTGACCCGCGGAACGTGCAGAAGA
>JAZNWM010000244.1:0-24542 GCA_045593345.1 Eubacteriales bacterium | reverse complement strand
CTTGCCGAGGGCAACGCCGTCCACCTCTACCAGCGTGTCTGAGGAAATTACAACGGCATCATCGCCGACCTCCTCTGCCACCGCACCGCCCTTACGAACGGCAAGCAGCTCTACACCCTCTTTCGGGTGAATCTCCTCGGGCAGACTCTCGTCCACCTCTTTTACTATTATTTCAAAATCCTTAATTATCTCACCGATAAGCTCGCGGCGTCTCGGCGACTTTGATGCAAGTATATATCTCATATTTTCCCCTCAAAAAAGCGACTGCCTATTACCGTTTCGGCATAAACAATCGCTTATTTGTAATGTTTAGTTTACAAAACCAATCTTTCTTCTTACCTTGGACATAGTTTTGCGTGCGTAGTAGGCAGCCTCGTCGGCACCCGCCTTCATAACCGCCTCCAGATGTGCCTTGTCCGCCATAAGCCTTGCGAACTCATCTCTTACGGGTGCAAGACCGTCGGGACAGGCCTCGCCTACCGCCAGCTTGAAGTCACCGTAGCCGCGGCCGTCGCACTCACGCTCGATCTCCTCGAAGGTCTTGCCGGTGAAGGCACGGTAGATGGTCATAAGGTTGGATACGCCCGGCTTGTCCTCGCCGTATCTTACGCAGGCGTCAGAGTCGGTGACCGCCTTCTTGAACTTACGCATAACGTCGTCCTTGGAGTCAAGGATGTATACCACCGCGTTCTGATTTGTGTCGGACTTCGACATCTTCGCCGTAGGCTCAGCCAGTGACATAATCTTCATCGTGTCGGTGGGGATAAAGCCCTCGGGGATAGTGAAGGTATCTCCGTAGACCTGGTTAAATCTCATCGCAATATCGCGTGCCAATTCAAGATGCTGCTTCTGGTCGATGCCGACGGGAACGAGGTCGGTCTGGTAGAGCAGAATATCCGCCGCCATCAGCGTGGGGTAGGTGAACAGACCTGCGTTGATGTTCTCAGAGTGCTTTTTGCTCTTGTCCTTGAACTGTGTCATTCGCGACAGCTCGCCGAACATAGTGTAGCAGTCCAGCATCCAGCCGAGCTCGGCGTGGGCAGGCACGTGGGACTGGACGAAGAGGGTGTTCTTCTTCTCGTCAAGGCCGCAGGCCATATAGAGTGCCAGCGTCTCGTAGGTTCTTCTGCGAAGCTCGGCGGGTACCTGCCTTACGGTAATTGCGTGAAGGTCAACTACACAGTAGAAGGTCTTGTAATCCTCCGAGAAGCGGGAGAAGTTTTTTATTGCACCGAGGTAATTTCCTATAGTAAGATTTCCCGAGGGCTGCACACCCGAGAAAACTATTTTCTTATCTGCAAGCATATATAATTCCTTTCAATAGTAAAACAAATATTCATAATAGAAAATTATACAATGGATTTTGTTTTTTGTCAAGTGAAAAACCTACTTTTAGCAAAAGTTTGATATAAACGGAGGCTTTTCCCCTCCTTTTCGGGTAAAAATAACGAATAAATGTAAATAAAATAAAAAAATATAAAAAAAATTAAAAAAACATTTGCATTTTTGAATATTGTATGCTATAATAGTTCAGCGGATTGTACGACAAGCATTTTTTTTGGTAGCCCGAGGGCCCGTAAAATTGTCCCAACCGCATTAAAATCCGATCAATTTAATCGCGTCACCGACGCGGAATTTGAAATAATTTTTTACAAGGATGAAAGACATGAAAAAGAGAATTGTTGCATTAATTCTTACCGTTGTGATGTCTCTTCTCACTCTCGCAAGCTGTGGCAGCTTCGACTTCGTTGAGGAGGATCTCACTTCTTACGCCACCTTTAACAAGGCGGAGTTCCTCGAGGCACTTCAGAAGCTCGAGATAGAGGATGGCGAATTTACTACCAACCCCGATACCAGAGAGAAGCTCGTCGCAGCTAAGATCTACAACGCTATAGTTGATAAGATCATTGCTGAGACCGATGAGGATGAAAGACTTACCTCCGGTAATCTTACCGCAGGTGACGTGCTTTACTTCGTTTACTATGCAGTTGATGCAGAGGGCAACGTATTCAACGGCTCTGATATGAACGAGTCCACCATCACCTCTACCTCTACCGCTATCAAGAACAGACACGTTGTAAGACTTGCCGACTACCTTGAGGGTGACGGTAAGGAGCTTCTTAAGCTTATTGCTGAGAACGTTAACAAGGACGTTGATATTAAGGATTATCTCTACTCCACCAAGACTCTCGCCGAGATCATAGCTGATGCGAAGGAGGAGCTTCTTGAGACCAAGCCCGATGCAACCGAGGCTGAGATCAAGGAGGCACAGACTGCTGCTCTTAAGCTTTCTGCAGGCGATAAGATCTTCATATCCTACACCCGTTCTCACAACGAGACCAACGCTGAAGGCGTAACCACTCTCGTTACTGAGAATGCTGCATACGAGTACATCACCCTTGATGCAGAGAACGCTCTTCACGCACTTCTTATCAGCGATAAGGCTTCCGTTGACAACGACGGCAAGGTTACCGTTACCGGCGGCATTAAGGATACCGTAGACGGCGTTGAGTACACCTACGGCAGCGTTAAGGTTCTCTGGCACGTTGAGACCGAGGGTCAGCCCATCGCATCCTTCAAGCACACTCCCTACGTTGATGCTACCGGCGATTCTGCAAAGCTTACTCCCGACAGCCTTTACGTAAGCGGCAGCAAGGTAGACCTTAACAACAAGGAGCTTACCTACTACGTATACCCCGTATATGCTATCGACGCTCCCGCGAATGCTGAGATTACCGCAGAGGACATTCTCTACTACGCAGGCGGTTCTTCTCTTAATGAGAGCTCCTACGAGGCATTCGGTGAGGATTACAAGAACGGCGACGAGACCATTAAGGATCTCCTTGAGGACGTAGCAAACATCTTCGCTACCTCCAAGACCGATAATGAATACTATAAGGAAGGCACCGAGCTCAAGAAGCTTCTTGACGCGTACAACAAGCTTGGCGGTGCTAACCCCACTACCGAGCAGAAGGCAGAAAACACCGATGCTAAGAAGGCTCTTAACGATGCACAGAACGCAGAGCTTAAGAAGGTAGTTGCAAAGATTGCGGCTGCTACCCTTGACGGCACCAAGCTTGGTGACAAGGTTGTTGAGGAATACACCGAGAATGCAGAGCATACTCTCAAGGAGGCATACAACTCCGACATCGTTTCTAAGGTTCGCGAGGCAGTTCTCGACCTTATCTACGACTCTGTAAAGGTTACATCTTATCCCGAGAAGCTCCTTGAGGAGTTCGTTGACCATCTCTATGAGTCCTACGAGTACCAGTTCTACACCGGTGACTTTGACAAGACCACCTCTAACTACAAGAAGTACGGCAATCTTGAGGCTTATCTCGTTGCTACCCTTAAGGTAAGCGGTGCTGACAAGATCGACGCTGCTATTGAGAAGGAAGCAAAGGAAAAGATTGAGCCCATCATCAAGATCTACGTTGTTGCTAAGGCACTTGAGTCTGACGCACTTGCTGTTATGGACGACTACGTTGAGGCTGATATCCTCGGCGGTGCTTACGATATCAACGAGGAGCAGTACAAGGAGGCTTACGGCGACGAGGCTGACGAGAAGATCAAAGAGGCTAAGGAGAACGCTAAGGAGAGCATGGAGGAGTCCCGCGAGGAGGCTACTATGTTCCTTATCGACGACGCTTATATGAGAAGATATAAGAAGGAAGTCGGCGGCTCCTACTACAGACAGCTCGTAGAGGCTTACGGTGAGATCAACCTCCGTACCGCTATCCAGTTCAACAAGCTCTTCTACTACCTCACCTGCACCGAGATCGAGATTCCCGAGGGCGAGGATCACGTTGAGGTTAAGTACACCGAAGACGGCACCAAGATTGACTTCAGAACTGTTGACTACGTTATCGTAGAGGATAAGTAATAGACGTTTTAATTCTGACGTCCAGAATAATGACTGACTGAAAACGGACGAATAGCCTTCGTCCGTTTTCTTAATAAATAAACGGTTTCAGAGGATTTTTTAATGAAGCAGGTTGAAATTTACACCGACGGTGCCTGTCGTGGCAATCCCGGTCGGGGCGGCTGGGGAGTCGTGCTGGTCTGGGGTAAGTACGAGAGGGAGATGTCGGGTGGCGAGGCTCTTACTACCAACAACCGTATGGAGCTTACCGCCGCTATTGAGGGGCTCGCTGCTCTGAAGGAGCCCTGTCAGGTGACACTCTATTCGGATTCCAAGTATCTTGTCGACGCCTTTTTGCAGGGCTGGGTTGAGTCCTGGCGTGCGGCGGGCTGGCGACGGGGCAGAGAGGAGCTTAAGAACCCCGATCTATGGGAGCGTCTTTACTCGCTTACCGAAATTCACAGAGTCAGCTTCGTTTGGGTGAAGGGTCATAACGGCCACGGCTATAACGAACGCTGTGACAGACTTGCAACTACCTTTGCCGATTCCTTTGGTGAAGAAAAATAACCTAATAATAAATAAATGGAAGGCTTTTCCCAAGATGACAAACATAATCGTAAATAACAGAGGCAGGAGAGTAATCGCCGCTCTGCTCCTTATAGTAATTCTTTCGGCATCTCTTATCACCGCGACCTCCTGCAAGAAGGATTTTGACTACCTTAAGGCAGACCTTAGCGAATACGTAGAGATTACAGGTGACTACAAGAATTTTAAGGTTGAGATTGATATTGCCAAGCCCCACGCGATTGACGTTGACGTGACAATTCTTAATATGCTCTATTCCGATAAGGAGAGCGAGCCCCTTTACAACGGCGGCACCGTAACCTCGCCCATCACCATTACCTCGGGCGATACGGTAAATATCTGGTACCGCGGATATATCCTTGATGACGAGGGAAATCAGGTTGAGGTTGACGGTATGTCCAACTTCGGCAATGCATCCGCCAGCTCGCTTTCTATCGGCTCTAACAGCTTTGTTCCCGGCTTTGAGCTTAACCTTATTGGCAAGAACACCGGCGATTATCCCAAGCTTGTGAAGATTACCGATGGCGGTCTTACCGAAAATATGATCGCATACGTAAGCTACACCAGAACGAAGGGTGATGATGCAAGCACCAAGGAGACCGTCACCGCAAAGAGAGTCGTTCTCTCCGAGGATATTGACGCTAAGTTTGGTGCTGGCTTTAAGGACAAGCTTCTCGGCCTTAACATCGGCGAGAAGGTGATTATGAGCACCACCCTTGGCAACGATACCTACAATTACACTAACCTTACGGTTAGCTTTGCCATCGAGTGCGAGGTTGATCCTATGGTTATCGAGTGCTATTTCCCCTATGATTACTCCGAGAAAACCCTCCGCAACGAGACCGCATACTTTGAGGTTTACGTTGACGGCGTAGTGGTTTACGACTGTCCCGAGTTCACCGACGAGTACCTTAAGGGCAAGATTGAGGACGGCGAGCTTACCATCACCCTTGATGAGCTTAACAAGTACGAGGGCAACAGCCTTACCGAGAAGTACCGCGACTTTGCTACCAAAAAGATGGACGAGATCTACCGCGACCAGTACGACGAGCTTGTTGAGGATGCGGTATGGGACTATCTTGAGGGCATCGCGAAGATTAAGAAGTATCCCGAGTCTGAGGTTGAGAAGGTTTATAACGACTACGTTGACGATATTTCTGCCGAGTTCTTAAGCTCTGGCGGTAAGGTTTCCAACAGTCTTACCGGCTCCACCACCTACGATACCTTTGCTGCCTATGCTACTGCATATCTTGGCCTCACCTCTACAAGCAAGATGACCTGGGATGAGTATCTTTACTCCGAGGCGGAAATCATCGTTAAGGAAAGACTGGTTCTCTACTATCTCATCAAGACCGAGAATCTTCTCCCCACCGACGAGGAGTTTAATGCGACCCTTGCCGAGATAGAGCAGGAGTTCATTGACGAAATGGTGGCACAGTACCTCTACTACGCAGGCAAATCAAAGGAGGATTACACCGACGAGGAGTACGCCGAGGTAATTGAGGAGTGTACCGAAATGGTATACAACAACTTTGATACCGATTACTTCAAGCTCAGAACCTACTACAACATCTTTGCCAAGACGGCTATCACCTGGCCCGAGGTCAGCACCTTTGACGACAGAAGAGCGTATCCGCAGGATAAATGATAGTATTTATGAAAACAAGGGATGGAAAACCATCCCTTGTTTTTTTGTTTTTTGTGCCTGCGATTTATAAGACTTTTGCATAGAGTTGATTTTTCGGTCTTACCAATATGCCACCCGGGGGACAGGCAGATTTGAGGAAGAAGCGTCGTTTGCTGCCGAAGCTGTATATAAATACAGCGAGAGTCAAGCAAACGGCGGTAGAAAAAGACCATATAATAAAAGAAGAAATCCGCCAATTTTGGCGGATTTCAACCATAATAAACTAAAGCTTGCGAGTATATCTGCATATTAAAAGGATTATATATGTTAATCCTTTACACAACCCCGGTCTTTTTCGGTCTTACCAAATATGTCATCCCCCGCTTTACCGGTTTTGCTGCCAGATCCTAAGCATACTCTGCTTATGATACTGCCTCGGATCAGAATACCCCTGCTCCAACGCCCGCTTATAATACCGCATTGCCGCGGCTCTGTCGGGGGCGGTGGTAATACCGAACTCGTGAAGACAGCCGATAGCGTAGGTGGCGTCCCCCAGACCGAGATTCATACAGGTGGTCAGCATCTCTACCGCAATATCGTACCTTTTGTTGTAGTACAGCTCCATCGCCGTGGAGTAAAGTGAGCGTAGCATATGCCGCTTTTTGTTCTCATAGATACGGAAGAGCTCTTTGTCGGCAGAGCGTGAGCCCATATCTCTCGCTACAGACAGAAGCTTTGCCGCCATATCAAAGCTGAAGGCAACGCCGATTCCCCTGGCGTAGCATCTGCCGAGGCTCTCAATAGCACGCTTGTCACCCGCCTCGTACGCCGTCTTGTAGTGGTAGAATGCCGCCTTGCGATTTACCCTCGTGCCGATGCCCCGCTCGTAATACCAGCCGATTCTGGCGTGGGCGGGGATATATCCCGAGTCAACCGCTCGCTTGTAAAGCTTGAAGGCCTCGTCGGGCGAGCTACGCTCAAGCCTTGTTGCCTCGATATAGCATCTCTCCCGCTCCTGCCGCATAAGCTCAAGCTTCCTCTGACAGCCTACGTCTCCCTCGTTGGCACCCCTCTCGTAAAGAGAAAGGGCGAGGGCATAGTCGGGCTCGCATACCAGACCGCCGCGGAATATATCACCGAGATTTTCGTATTCACCCCGTCCGCCGAGAGCAGCCGCACGTCTGTAATATACGGCGGCAAGGCGGTTGTCACGCTCGGTAAACTCGCCGCGGGAGTAAAGGTCGCCGAGACACTTGGCACCGAGAACCGAGCCACGCTCCATAGCCTCCTCCAGCATAGTGATACCCAGCTCCACGTTCTTTGTAAACTCAATTCCCTCGATGTGAAGCAGGGCAAGGAAGACCTGACTGTCCGCACCGCCGTACTCGGCGTATTTGTGGCAGAGGGCGAGAAGCACCCTTGGGTATCCGTATTTCTTTGCCGCGGCAATAAGCCGCTCGGTTATTTTTCGTTTTTCTGTAAATTCGGGCATCGGCGGGCGTAGGGCAGCCTCGCCTACCGCACTCAGCCTGCGATGCAGCTTTATGGCGTGAAGGGGTACTCGGCCGATTCTGTCCATATACCATTTCGCCATTCTCTCGTTCTGCTCCACGCCGTCACCGTACAGATGTCTGCGTGCCATCTCGATTATTGCGTCGGTGTCATCCTCTTCGGCAAGCAGAGAGCAATAATATGCCGCGGTGGTTCTTTCCTTGTAGGCAGAATAGAGGGCAAAGGCGTCGGCGTAGGCCTCTCTGCAGCCCATCAGGGCGGAGTATGCAAGCCAGAAGTCGCAGGCCGCAGGGCTTCCCACCGCCAGCCGAGAGTATCTGTATGCCGCGGTGGCGTCACCACGCCTTGCCGCCGAGTAGAAATATTTGGTCGCCATATCAAGATCGCGGGGCAAAAGAACGCCACGCTCAAGTATGAGGCCAAGCTCACGCTCGCCCTCCGCAATTCCAAGGGCGGCGAGAAATTTGTATATCTCAACTGCGGATATATAGTCGTTTCTTTGTTTTGCCTCCTCCGCCTCGCGAAGCATATCTGCACATTCTCTCTCGCTAAGCTCGGGGGTAGCGTCGCACTCGGGACAGCTTGTCTCGTATCCGAAATTTTCCCGTCCGCATCGCTTGCATTTTATCATCTCGTCATCCTTTCGTCAGTCTTACACCTTTTATGCTTTTATTTTACAACAATAATAAAGTTTTGTCAATGACGTAAATAATTTTTCGCCACGCGGTAAAAATATAAATAACTCTAAAAAAGGAGATTTGTAATGTTTAATAACAAAAAGGGTAATATTTTGCGACATCCTTACGCCACGCTTATGGTCATCGGCCTTGCCACCGCGGGTGCAATCACCATCGGTGATAAGATACGCTGTATGTGTCGGGGCGGCTGCCACTCAATATCAAATATGATAAAGGGTATGAAGCCCGACTCGGATATGATGAGTATGGACAGATAAATTTACGCCCGAGACCCGCGGCGTGCCTTGCCTGAAGGCTCGGAAGAAAGAGCACCCCGCGGCAAAAAAGCCTCGGCAAAGTATGTGGAGGTCTGATATTTTTATACTGACCCAAAAAGCACCTCGGTGGGATTTCTCCACACCGTAGGTGCTTTTTTATGTATTTTTGAGGCAAACGCCTCGTTTGTTGGCCCAAAATCAGTCGATTACGGTGGTTCCGAAATCAGAGAAGGTGATGGTGGATTCGCAATCCATAGCAATTCCGTTAGAGTAAACGGTGCAGGTGTAGATAAGCTGATAGGGCTTGCCGTCCTTGAATTCAAGTGTCGCAGTCTTTGCGTTGCCCACGTTCGTGATCTTCATCGTACCTGTAAGAGTATAGCTCTTGGTTTCTCTGCTGTAGGTGAAATTACCGAATTCCAGCATCTTCTGTATTGACTCTATCATCTGCTTCTTTGTGGCAGCCGCGGTAAGTCCGCTTACGGTATCGGAGGTAGTGCTGCCACCTACCGTCATAGAGGCGAAAACCTCGCTCTCGGTGAACTTATATACCGCCGTGGTCACTACCGTAATACCTGAGTTGGATGCCTTTGCTGTTTCCTGATAGGTGAAGTTTACGAAGCTCTCCTCCGAGAATGCCGCGTTCCAATCCGTCCAGTCGAGGCCGTTGAAGAGAACCGTAAGCTCCTTCGTGCCGCCGCAGACGGTACAGGTAAGGGTGTTTACACCGTCCTCCTCCTGCGTGGGCTTCCTTGTGATTCTGCCTGCGTCAAAGCTGTGCTGCTCGAGACCCTCTACCTTATCGCAATCGGGATTGGTGCAGGCGTGCCAGTGGTTCTCGCTGTCGTGCGTCCATTCCTCGGAGAATTTGCAGAAATGGAAGCAGGAGGTAAGACTCATAAGGCTCGTAAGAATTATACAAGCAACGAGCAAGAGAGAAATTCTTTTTTTCATTTTATATATCCTTTGTCTTTGATTAAGCGGGGAAAATCAATAAAAATACGTAATATGACAATTATAGTTTACAAAAACCGATTATAGGTGCAGTACTCTGTCCTTTATCTCGCTCGTTCTGCCCTGATTCCAGTACTGCGTACCGATGTATCCGCAGGTGCGGCGTGCCACGTTCATCCTGGTCTGGTCGCGGTTCTTACAGTTGGGACACTCCCACATCAGCTTGCCTCCCTCCTCGACGACGAGGATCTCGCCGTCCCAGCCGCACTCCTGACAGTAGTCGCTCTTGGTATTCAGCTCGGCGTACATAATGTTATCGTAGATAAACCGCATAACGTCAAGCACCGCCTCAATATTGCTCTGCATATCGGGTACCTCAACGTAGGAGATTGCACCGCCCGGGGAGAGGGCCTGGAACCTTGCCTCAAGTGCCAGCTTGTCAAGGGCGTCTATCTCCTCGGTCACGTGGACGTGGTAGGAGTTGGTGATATAGCTGCGGTCGGTAATACCCTTTATGATGCCAAAGCGTGCCTGCAGGCACTTGGCAAATTTATAGGTCGTGCTCTCAAGGGGAGTGCCGTAGAGCGAGTAGTCGATGTTCTCGGCCGCCTTCCATTTCGCAGTATAGGAGTTAAGCATCCGCATAATCTCAAGGCCCATCTCCTCGCCCTCGGGCTCGGTAAGCTTCTTACCCGTAAGGGCAAGGACGCATTCCCACAGTCCCGCATAGCCGAGAGAGAGGGTAGAGTAGCCGCCGTAGAGGTAGGGATCTATTCTCTCGCCCGACTTCAGCCTTGTAAGAGCACCGTACTGCCAGAGTATAGGTGCGGCGTCAGAGGGTGTGCCGAGCAGCCTTTCGTGACGGCAGCGTAACGCCCTGTGGCAAAGCTCCATTCGCTCGTCAAAAATCTCGCGGAACCTGTCCATATCACCCTCGGCAGACAGACCGATGTCAACGAGATTTACCGTCACAACGCCCTGGTTAAAGCGGCCGTAGTACTTCGGCTCTCCATTCTCGTCGACGTAGGGAGTAAGGAATGAGCGACAGCCCATACAGGTATAGCAATGACCGACTCCGTTTTTGTCGATCTTGTTCTTTAGCATAATCTTCTCGGAGATATAGTCGGGCACCATACGCTTCGCGGTGCATTTCGCTGCAAGGCGGGTAAGGTAGTAGTACTTCGAGTCGGGATGGATATTATCCTCCTCCAGAACGTAAATAAGCTTCGGGAAGGCGGGGGTTATCCACACGCCGCTCTCGTTCTTTACACCCTGGATCCTCTGCTTCAGCACCTCCTCTATAATAAGGGCAAGGTCGGCTCTCGTCCTCTCGTCCCTCGCCTCACCGAGATACATAAATACGGTGATGAAGGGTGCCTGACCGTTGGTGGTAAGCAGGGTGACCACCTGGTACTGTATACATTGCACGCCGCGGTTGATCTCCTCGGCAAGACGCAGCTCGGTGATGCGGTCTACCTGCCCGTCGGTAAATTCCACTCCCGCAGATGAGAGCTCGTCTGTAACACGCTTACGTATCTTCTGTCTGCTGATATCCACAAAGGGGGCAAGATGAGTCAGGCTGATGGATTGGCCGCCGTACTGATTGGACGCCACCTGGGCGATGATCTGGGTTGCAATGTTACAGGCGGTGGCAAAGCTCTTCGGCTTCTCGATAAGGGTGCCGCTGATGACCGTACCGTTCTCAAGCATATCCTCAAGATTGACAAGGTCGCAGTTGTGCATATGCTGGGCAAAGTAGTCGGCGTCGTGGAAGTGGATGATGCCGTCCTCGTGGGCCTTCACGATATCGGGGGGCAGAAGAATTCTGCGTGTCAGATCCTTCGACACCTCGCCCGCCATATAGTCACGCTGTATGCTGTTTACGGTGGGGTTTTTGTTAGAGTTCTCCTGCTTTATATCCTCGTTCTTGCACTCGATAAGCGACATAATACGCTCGTCGGTGGTGTTTGACTTACGCACCAGCTCGCGGGTGTAGCGGTAGGTTATGTAGGTTTTCGCCAGGGTAAAGGCTCCGAGGGCCATAAGCTCTCTTTCCACCATATCCTGTATTTCCTCAACAGAGGTGGCACGTCCCAGACTCTCGCATCTCTCGGTAACGCGGTCGGTTATTGCCTCAATATCTGCTTCGCTTATGCGGTGAACCTCCTCTACGGCGAGATTTGCCTTAGTGACGGCTGCCTGTATCTTGCTTCTGTCAAAGAGAACCTCGGCTCCGTTTCTTTTTATGATCTTCATTTTTTATCGTCCTTTAATTATTTCTTTTAGAATATTATATACTATATATTGAGTCTTTGTCAATAAAGGGGAGCAAAATTATGAAAAAACGCGATTTACTCAGTCTTGTGGGTCGGACGCCTATTCTACGCCTTCCGATTCTTGAGGAGGATTATGGCATCGGGGCGAGGGTGTATATGAAGCTTGAGAAATTCAATCCCTCAGGCTCGGTGAAGGACAGGGCGGCGGCGTTTATCCTTCGTGATGGGGTAGAGCGTGGCTTGATCTCACAGGGCGGCTCGGTGATTGAGGCAACCAGCGGAAATATGGGAATCTCCCTTGCAGCCCTCTCCTCCTGCTTCGGCTGCAGGGCGGTAATAGTTATGCCCGACAGTATGTCGGCCGAGAGGCGTGCTATTATTTCGGCCTACGGCGGCGAGCTTGTCCTGACCGACGGCAGACTTGGAATGACGGGTGCTATGGAGAGGGCAGAGCAGCTTTCGTCAGAGCGTAAGGGGGCCTATCTTACGCATCAGTTTGAAAATCCCGAGAGCATCAGGGCACATTACGAGACCACGGGGGCGGAGATATACCGTGACAGAGGCGGCAGGGTGGATATTCTTGTGGCCGGGGTAGGTACGGGCGGCACGCTGACGGGTGTCGGACGCTATCTTAAGGAAAGGCTTCCCTCGGTCAGGGTGGTGGCGGTAGAGCCGTCAGAGTCGGCGGTAATATCCCGTCTCTTTTACAGAGAGGGAAATAAGAATGTGGGCGGAAGCGATCCCGACTCGTCTATCCGTCCCCACGGTATCCAGGGCATCGGTGCGGGCTTTCTGCCTCCCCTTCTTGATATGACGCTTATTGATGAGGTGCTTGCCGTCAGCACGGATGAGGCGAGGGCGACGGTAAGAAAAATGGCAGAACGGTACGGTATTTTTCTTGGAATTTCCTCCGGTGCAGCACTGTATTCTGCTGCCAAAATAGGCAGTCGTCCTGAAAACGCAGGCAAAAATATAGCCGTTATACTCCCCGACGGCGGCGAGAAATATCTGTCGCTCGGCCCGGGGACGCCACGCTTTGGTTGAGGTGAAATATTTAACATATTGACATCGGTTGTAAAATATGATATACTAATCTCAACTACAGTTGAAAAAGGAGTATAAAAATGAAATTCAAAATTGTTACCGACTCCTCTGCCGACATAAAAACGTTGTCAGGCGTTCCCTTCGACAGCGTGCCGCTGAAGATCATCACCTCCGAGCGTGAGTATATTGACGACAGCTCGCTTGACGTATGCGAGATGCTCTCCGACCTTAAGAATTACAGCGGCAGATCTCACACCTCCTGCCCCAGCTCGGGCGAGTATCTTGAGGCCTTTGGCGATGCCGAGAACGTTTTTTGCATAACCATTACCAGCAACCTGTCGGGCAGCTGTAATGCGGCTAACGTGGCGGCGAAATCCTATCTTGCAGACCATCCCGAACGCAACGTCTGGGTTATAGACAGCCTTTCCACAGGCCCCGAGTGTGCTCTTGTTATCGAGATGATACGCGACCTTATCCTTGAGGGACTTGATTTTGATGACATCAAGGAGCGTGTGGCAGATTATAACCTTAACCACACCAGGCTTATTTTCGCCCTTGAGAGTATGCGTAACCTTGCAAACAACGGCAGAGTAAGTCCTATTGTTGCCAAGATGGCCGGACTTCTCGGCATTCGTGCTATCGGACGTGCAAGCGACGTGGGCACTCTTGAAATGATTTGTAAATCCCGCGGCCCGCACAACGCGGCGAAGGATATTTTTGCCAATATGAAGGGCGACGGATATAAGGGCGGCAGGATCAAGATCCACCACGCAAACAATCCTCCTGCGGCAGAGCTGCTTCTGTCGGTTGTCCGCGAGGAGTATCCCGATGCAAAAATTGACGTCGGAATGGCAGGCGGCCTTTGCTCCTTCTATGCCGAGCAGGGCGGTCTTCTTGTAGGATTTGAGGTGTAATCTGACAAGTATAGTTTACATATTACTCTAAAATCTGCATTCTTGTTGTTTTTTGAGGGTAGAATGCTTTTTAAAAAACGTTATAGCTATTTTAAGCCTCCCGACTTATTCGGGAGGCTTTTTATGTTTTTTCTTGCTTTATATTGTATTTTTTCTTTATATGTGATAAAATAATCTGTAATTATCTTTTTCAGGGGAAATAGAAATGAAGCTTCGCAATTTTTTAAAGGGATATGTCGGTGACTGGCCGTTCTACAAGGGCGTGCTTGCTATAACTCTGCCGATTATAATACAGAACGCCGTATCAAACCTAGTAAACCTGCTTGACAACCTTATGGTAGGTGCATTAGGCACAGAGCAGATGTCGGGCGTTGCCATCGTAAACCAGTTTATCTTCGTATTCAACCTTGCCGTATTCGGTGCGGTGTCGGGTGCGGGAATCTTTACTGCACAGTTTAACGGACGCGGTGACGTTGTCGGTGTGCGAAACACCCTTCGTATGAAGCTTGTGACCTCTATTATCATCGGTGTGCTGGGTGTCAGCATTATCGGTGGCTTCGGCGACTTTCTCATCAATACCTTTCTCCACGAGGGCACCGAGGGAGATCTTGAGTTGACGCTTCTCTCGGGACAGGAGTATCTGAGGGTCATTATTATCGGTCTTATTCCCTTTGCCATATCTCAGGTCTACGCCTCCACCCTTCGTGAGACGGGTGAGACGGTGGTGCCTATGGTGGCGTCGGTCACCTCTATCGTGACAAATCTCGTATTTAACGCCCTGCTTATCTTCGGTTTGCTGGGGCTGCCCGCTCTCGGAGTGACGGGTGCGGCTATTGCAACCGTTACTTCCAGATTTACCGAGCTTTTCATACTCATAATCTGGACGCACAGGCATAAGGTAAAGTGTGCCTTTGCCGTCGGTCTGTTTAAAAATTTCCGTATTCCGTCGGCTCTCGTCCGTCAGGTGCTTATCAAGGGTACGCCCGTTCTCCTGAACGAGCTTCTCTGGTCGCTGTCCGTAACCGTGTCGAATCAATGCTATTCCACACGCGGTCTTGACGTTGTTGCGGCTATGAACATTTCCTTCACTCTGCAGAATCTGCTCAGCGTGACCTATTTCGCCTTAAGCTCGTCAATTGCCATAATTGTTGGCAACCTGCTGGGTGCAGGTAAGCTTGAGGAGGCGAAGGAGACCGATAAGAAACTGCTGGGCTTTGCCGTCCTTATGGGCGGAATAATGATGTGTATTCAGTTCGCCCTCTCGGGTGTGTTCCCGCTTCTCTATAATACCACCGATTCGGTCAGACGCCTTTCGAGCTACATTATGATATGCTTTGGCTTTACGATGCCTGCGGCGGCTCTGGCGACCTCGACCTACTACACCATCCGCTCGGGCGGGCGTGTGTTTATCACAATGCTGTTCGACAGTGCCTACGCCTGGGTTATCGTTATGCCGGTTGTATTTGCCATTGCATATCTTACCGATCTGTCCTTCTACTACTTCCTGCCCATAGTTCTGGTGGTGGAGAATCTGAAGCTTATCCCGGGACTTATCCTCGTTAACCGCGGAATATGGGTAAGACAGATAAGGGTAGAATAATTATTAAAAAATTTTGTGTTTATTCGTTATTTATTCACACTCTCGCAGTATAATTATTCTGAATTTTAAATAAAGGAAAAAATATATGCTTGAATTACGTAATATCAAAAAGGACTACGTAACCTCATCCGAGACGGTAAACGCCCTTCGCGGTGTGGACATCGTCTTCCGTGACAGAGAGTTTGTGTCCATCCTCGGCCCCTCGGGCTGTGGAAAAACCACTCTGCTTAACATCGTGGGCGGTCTTGACCGCTACACCTCGGGTGACCTGGTAATCAACGGTATCAGCACCAAGCTTTACCGCGACAGAGATTGGGACGTCTACCGTAATCACCGCGTGGGCTTCATCTTCCAGAGCTATAATCTTATCCCTCACCAGACGGTGCTGGGTAACGTAGAGCTTGCTCTTACCATTGCGGGCATTGATAAGGAGGAGAGGGTAAGACGTGCCAAGGCGGCTCTTGACAAGGTAGGCCTGTCCGACCAGTATTATAAGAGACCTAATCAGCTCTCGGGCGGTCAGTGTCAGCGTGTCGCTATTGCCAGGGCGTTGGTAAACGAGCCTGAGATACTTCTTGCCGACGAGCCCACGGGTGCTCTTGACACCGTCACCAGCGTGCAGATTATGGAGCTTATCCGTGAGATCGCAGGCGAGCGACTTGTAATTATGGTTACCCATAACCCCGAGCTTGCCGAGCAGTATTCCACGAGAATAGTAAGGCTGCTTGACGGTAATATTATCGAGGACTCTAACCCCGTAAGCGAGGAGGAATATTCCGACCTTACCGCCGCCGAGACCGAAAAGCGTGACAACGCACCCGAGAAAAAGGGCAGGAAGCAGAAGGAAAAGGCAAAAATGTCGGTATTCACCGCCTTCCGCCTCTCGGCACGCAACCTCATCTCCAAGAAGGGCAGGACGGCTATGGTCGGCTTTGCGGGCTCTATCGGTATTATCGGTATTGCTCTCGTCCTCGCCTTCTCTGCGGGTATAAAGGGCTATATCGCCTCAATGCAGGACGATATGCTGTCGGGTAATCCGATCACCATAACGCAGAATGCCTTCGACCTCGGTGCCATAACCGATATGATGGACGTGGAGGATAAGCTGGAGATCATAAAGCACCCGAACAGCGTCTACATCAGCTCAATAATCGAGCATCTTATCAAGACCAGCGACACCTTTGACACGATGCTGGTGGAGAACGATATTACGAGAGAATATATCGAGTACGTGAGGGCTATGCCGAGCGAGTATTATAATGCCCTCGTCTTCAGCTACGGCCTTGACCTTAACAGAACGGTCTTTACAAGCTTCTGCGAGACACCCTCCTCACAGCCGAGACATATGTCGCTGAAGCAGGTGATGGATATCTATAAGGCGGTGCTGTCGGATACCGAATACTCCGATCTTGCCTCGATGGTAGACCGCCTTGCTCCCAATTTCTCCCAGGCTCCCAATAATCCCGATTATATTATGACTCAGTACGAGATAGTCGCGGGCGAGCTTGCTGACGAGAAGGATGAGATTATGCTGGTCCTTAATGCAAACGACGAGCTGAGCGATATTCTACTTGCCAAGCTTGGCTATTACACCGAGGCAGAGCTGCTTGAGGTCATTCATAAGTCGGCTGACAAGGATGAGGCGGGCAACCCCGTATATAACGAGGCACTCTACCGCGAGTATTTCACCTACGACGAGCTTCTGGGTAAGAGCTTTACCTGGTATCCCACCGACACGGTCTTCGGTACAACCGAGGTTACTATAACCCATCCTATCACAGGCACCACGACCACTACCGCACCCGTTTATAAGGGTGAGATGGATGAAGCGAGCGGTGACGGAATGCCTCTTCGCGTGGTGGGAATCCTTACTCCCAACGAAAATATCTCCTACGGCGTGCTCTCCTCGGGCATCTATTATACCGAGGCTCTGACCGAGCATATTCTCAGCGAGAATGCCGACTCCTCCTTCGTTGACTTCCTTATCGGTGATGAGGAGAAGGCCGACGACGTGCTCCTCAGCTTCACCTACGATTATGATTACCTTCCCTACGATTCTATCGTGGGCGGAGAGATCGTCGGCGAGAGGATGAGCAAAACGGCGGAAAACGTATTCTCCTACAGCACCCGCTCGTCCATCGCGAGAAATCTGGGCGGCAACGACCTTGCCTCCTCGGTCAGCATATATCCCATATCCTTTGACGATAAGGATCTGGTCACCCGTTATCTTGATGCCTGGAATGATGAGGACGCCACCCTTACGGTAAACGGCGTTGAGATAAGTGGAGACGAGAGGCGTGAGATCACCTATACCGACACGCTGGAGCTTATCATCAATATGGTCAACACTATGATTGACATTATCTCCTACGCCCTGATTGCCTTTACCTCTATTTCGCTGGTGGTATCCACGGTTATGATCGGAATTATCACCTACGTATCGGTGGTTGAGCGAATAAAGGAGATCGGTGTTATCCGTTCACTCGGCGGACGTAAGCGTGACGTATCCAATCTCTTCATTGCAGAGACGGCTATTATCGGCCTTCTGGCAGGACTTATCGGTATCGGTGCGACCTATCTCATATCGGCTATCGTAAACCTGATACTCTATCCGCTTATCGGCTTTGCAAACATTGCCGCCCTGCCCGCATCCAACGCAGTATTCCTCGTTTGCCTCAGCATCATTCTCACTCTTATCTCGGGACTCGCTCCTGCCAAGAGTGCGGCGAATAAGGATCCCGTTGTGGCACTCAGAACAGAATAATTTTTCAGAGAGGCATTCCATTGTGTGTGCCTCTCTTTTTTATTTGAATTTGTTATCCCGAAAATACTTTAGCGAAGCTATTTGCCCGAAGGGCTTTTTGTATGAATGTATGTAAGTTTTTTTGGTAGTTGAAGCTTATCTTGGCTTATCTTGACTTATCTTAGCTTGTCTTATATTAACTTAACTTATCTTATATTAACTTATCTTATCTTAGGGTGTCAAAAAAGCCTCGGAGGCGTTGAAGTATCTGAGATTCGTGTGTACCACCGTTGTGCGTGGACGGTTGCTACACCGTATATGCGTGCTCCTTCAGCTCTCTTATATGCCACCTACCGCAGTCTTCGGGTGGGCGTGAGGCACTATTACCTTCGCCTACCTCAGGCTTGTGCGGCGTGGGAGGGTGGACTGCACTATTCCTTCTGCATCTCACCGCGGATCAGATTTCCACATATCAACATTTTTGCGGCATTGGTCTGCGACGTTTTTAAAAACAGAGCTTCGTGTAGATTGCACAAGGAAAAGAAGCTTATCGGGATATGTTTTTCTGTTTTCGGCACTTGACATTAATTTAATACTATGATATAATACAAAGGATAAATATAATAAGGGGGAGAAATGTATTATGATGGCTGTTTTCCGCAATGCTCTGGTTTATACTGACGGCGGTATGAAGAAGCTTAATGTACGTTTTGACGGTACGTCTCTTTCTGCTTTTGACGGTGACGTATCTGCTTTTGACTCTTCTGTTGTTTTTGATAATGTTGCTATATTGCCCGGTCTTTGTGATGTTCACGTTCATCTCAGAGAGCCGGGCTTTTCTTATAAGGAAACTATAGCCAGCGGTACGCGGGCGGCGGCAAGGGGCGGTTATACTGCGGTATGCTCTATGCCTAACCTTGATCCCACACCTGACAGCCGCGAAAATCTTGATATCCAGCTTGAGTTAATCAAACGCGATGCGGTCATACCCGTATTTCCCTACGGCACCATTACGAAGGGGGAGAGGGGCGAGAGTCTTGCTGATATGGAGGCTATGGCAGCCGACGTATGCGGCTTCTCGGATGACGGCCGAGGCGTGCAGGACGCCGATGTGATGCTTCGGGCGATGAGGCTGGCGGATGGACTTGACAAGATAATAGTAGCACATTGCGAGGATAATTCGCTGCTTCGCGGCGGCTATATTCACGATGGCGAGTATGCACAGGCTCACGGTCACGCGGGCATCTGCTCGGAGAGTGAATGGGGCCCGATACAGCGTGATATGGAGCTGGTAAGAGAGAGCGGATGCTCCTACCACGTATGCCATATCTCCACCAAGGAGAGTGTTGAGATAATCCGTCGGGCGAAGGCAGAGGGGCTCAGCGTCACCTGCGAAACGGGGCCGCACTATATTTTCCTTGACGACTCCTGTCTTCAGGAGGACGGCCGCTTTAAGATGAATCCGCCGCTACGCTCACCCGAGGACAGAGAGGCAATACTTCGGGGAATTCTTGACGGCACAATAGATATGATCGCTACCGACCACGCACCTCACTCGGCTGAGGAAAAGTCCCGCGGGCTTGCGGGCAGTGCGATGGGTGTGGTGGGCATTGAGACCGCCTTTCCTCTTATGTATACCGGCCTTGTTAAAAAGGGTATAATAAGCCTTGAAAGACTTGTAGAGCTTATGTCAATCCGACCGAGAGAGCGTTTCGGTATACAGACCGACGTAGGCCTTACGGTATTCAAGCTTGATGAAAAATACAAGATAGATCCCGACGACTTTCTGTCGATGGGTAAGGCAACGCCCTTCGAGGGTGAGGAGGTCTTCGGCAAGTGCCTCTTGACCGTATATCAGGGAAGGGTCGTTTATACAGAATTGATTTCAGAAGACGCGGAGGAAAAATAAAATGGCAAAGAGAACAGATATAAAGAGAATTATGATAATCGGCTCCGGCCCCATCGTTATCGGTCAGGCGGCAGAGTTCGATTATGCAGGCACACAGGCCTGCCTTGCACTTAAGGAGGAGGGCTACGAGGTGGTTCTCGTTAACTCCAACCCTGCTACCATTATGACCGACACCGCTATTGCGGACAAGGTGTATATGGAGCCTCTTACACTTGAATATATTGCGAAGATACTGAGATACGAGCGTCCCGACGCCATTCTTCCCGGTATCGGCGGTCAGACCGGCCTTAACCTCGCTATCCAGCTTGAGAAGAAGGGCATTCTGAAGGAGTGCCGCGTAGAGCTTCTCGGCACCAGTTCGGAGTCTATCGAGAGGGCAGAGGATAGAGAGCTGTTCAAGGAGCTTTGCCAGTCCATAGGCGAGCCCACCATTCCCTCCGAGATCACCTATAATCTTGAGGAGGCGAAGGCGGCTGCCGAGCGTATCGGCTATCCCGTCGTGCTTCGTCCTGCCTTTACCCTTGGCGGTACGGGCGGCGGCTTTGCCAATAACGAGAGCGAGCTTGTGGAGATAGGCACCAACGCCTTCAAGCTCTCCCCCGTACACCAGGTTCTCGTTGAGAAGAGCGTGAAGGGATATAAGGAGATCGAGTTTGAGGTTATGCGTGACGGATCCGACCACGCCATCACTATCTGCGGTATGGAGAATATCGACCCCGTCGGCGTTCATACCGGTGACTCTATCGTAGTGGCACCCATTATGACCCTCTCCGACGTTGACAAAAAGAAACTTAACGATTCGGCTATAAAGCTGATAAAAGAGCTTAAAATTGAGGGCGGATGTAACGTTCAGTTTGCATTAAACCCCGAAACGAGCGAATATTATCTTATCGAGGTCAACCCTCGCGTGTCCAGATCCTCTGCTCTGGCGTCTAAGGCGTCGGGCTATCCCATCGCACGCGTGACGGCAAAGATCGCCGTAGGTATGACCCTTGAGGAGATAAGCATCGCCAATACCAACGCCGCCTTTGAGCCTGCTCTTGATTACGTTATTGCAAAGCTCCCCAGATTCCCCTTCGACAAGTTTGCCACCGCAACCAACACCCTCGGCACGCAGATGAAGGCAACGGGCGAGGTTATGGGCATCGGCTCCTGCCTTGAGGAGAGTCTGCTGAAGGGAATTCGCTCGCTGGAAACGGGCGTTTATCACCTATATCATCAGAAGTTTGACGCTATGCCCACCGAGGAAATAAAGAAATATATAAGAGAGTTCAGGGATGACAATATCTTTGCCATAGCCGAGCTCCTTCGCCGTCGCAAGGCCACCGTTGAGGAGCTTCACGAGATGACGGGTATTACCGACTACTTCCTCTTCGCGATAAAGCATATCATTAATATGGAGGGCGAGCTTCGTCACGAACGTGACGAAGGCACGTTGCTTGCTGCCAAGAAAATGGGCTTCTCGGATAGATTCATTGCCAAGCTCTGGGGCGTTGAGGAGTCTCAGGTGGTTGCATATCGCTATGAGCATAATATAAGACCTGTGTTCAGAATGGTTGATACCTGCCATACGGGTGCCTATATTCCCTACTTCTACTCCTCCTATACCGGCGAGAATGCATCGAGGCTTACCGATAAGGAAAAAATCGTGGTTCTCGGTGCCGGCCCTATCCGTATCGGCCAGGGCGTTGAGTTCGACTACTCCACCGTTCACGCGGTGTCTACTATTAAGAATTCGGGATACGAGGCTATTATCATCAACAATAATCCCGAGACGGTTTCTACCGACTATACCACGGCGGACAAGCTCTATTTCGAGCCCCTGACCACCGAGGACGTTATGAATATTATTGAGTTTGAGCAGCCTATGGGCGTTATTGCATCGCTCGGCGGCCAGACGGCTATCAACCTTGCCGCACCCCTTGACAAGCTCGGCGTCAGAATTATCGGCACCGACTGTGCGGCTATTGACAGGGCAGAGAACCGCGACTCCTTCGAGAAGCTGCTGAAGGATCTTAACATCCCCCAGCCCGAGGGAAGTGCGGTAACAAGGATCGAGGATGGCGTTGCCGCCGCGGCAAGAATCGGCTATCCCGTTCTCGTCCGTCCCTCTTTCGTGCTTGGCGGTCGTGCTATGCAGATCGTTGCCAACGAGGAGCAGCTTCGCCACTACCTTAAGACCGCCGTTGAGATCGATGAGGACAAGCCGGTTCTCGTTGACAAGTATATCAGCGGTAAGGAGGTTGAGGTCGACGCCATCTGTGACGGTCGCGACGTATTCGTGCCGGGTATTATGGAGCTCGTAGAGCGTACGGGCATCCACTCGGGCGACTCTATCAGCGTTTATCCCGCCTTCTCTATCTCGAATAAGGTGAAGGGAACTATCCTTCAGTATGCGAAGAAGCTGGGGCTGGGCATCGGCATCGTGGGACTTTATAACATCCAGTTCATCGTGGATAAGAACGAGGAGGTTTATATCATCGAGGTTAACCCACGCTCATCCAGAACAGTACCCTTCCTCTCAAAAGCGACGGGCTACAGCCTTGCGGATATTGCCACCGAGTGTATCCTCGGCAAGACTCTGAAGGAGCAGGGTATATTCGATCTTTATCCCGAGGAGAAAAAGAGATGGTACGTGAAGGTGCCCGTATTCTCCTTCAACAAGCTTCGCGGCCTTGACGCATATCTCTCTCCTGAGATGAAGTCTGCCGGTGAGGCTATCGGCTATGACGATAAGTATTACCGTGCACTTTATAAGGCACTGCAGGCGTCGGGAATGCATCTGCAGAACTACGGTACGGTGCTCGCCACCATTGCCGACTGTGATAAGGAGGAGTCGCTTCCCCTTATCCGCCGCTTCTACAACCTGGGCTTCAATATCGAGGCTACCGCAGGCACGGCGGTATTCCTTAAGGAGAACGGCATCCGCACCCACGTGCTGAAGAAGCTGTCCGACGGCTCGGACGAGATCGCCGACTCCATCCGCCAGGGACATATTGCATACGTTGTAAACACCTCCGACGCATCAAGCTCGGGTGTTATCCGCGACGGCTTTGAGATCAGAAAATACGCCACCGAGAACAACGTGACCGTATTTACCTCTCTGGACACCGTCCGCGTGCTTCTCGACGTGCTTGAGGAAACGACTCTGACCATCTCTACCATAGATTCGTAAGGATATAAAATGAAAAATTCTGTTTTTACTATTACAAAAAACGCTCCTTTGACAAGTAATGTTTACATTATGGTGTTAAAAGGCGATACCGAGGGCATAAGATGCGGTCAGTTTGTTAATATACAGCTTGACGGACTTTACCTTCGCAGGCCTATTTCTGTCTGCGACTGTGAGGGCGACAGCCTTACTCTTATCTACAAGGTGGTAGGTGTGGGAACCGAGCAGATGAGCAAGATGGGTGTGGGCGATAGCCTTGATCTGCTGACAGGCCTCGGCAACGGCTATGATACCACCCTTTCCGGCGAGAGACCTCTGCTTATTGGCGGTGGCGTTGGCGTCCCCCCTCTTTATATGCTCTGCAAAAAGCTTATTGCGGAGGGAAAGCAGCCTACCGTTATTCTCGGATTTAACACGTCGGAGGAGGTTTTCTACGCTGACGAGTTTGCCTCTCTCGGTGCGGAGGTAAGGATCACCACCGTTGACGGCTCTTCAGGCATCAAGGGCTTCGTTACCGACGCTATGGCAGGGGTGGATTACAGCTACTTCTACACCTGCGGCCCCGAGCCTATGCTGAAGGCGGTATATAAGGCGACCGTCACCTCGGGACAGATGTCCTTTGAGGAGAGAATGGGCTGTGGCTTCGGTGCCTGTATGGGCTGCTCCTGTAAGACCATTACGGGATATAAGCGTATCTGTAAGGAAGGCCCTGTTATGAAGAAGGAGGAGGTGCTTTGGTGATGAGGAATGCAGAATGCAGAATGCAGAATGCAGAATTTAATACAAAAGTAAATCTTCTCGGTATCGAGCTTGACAACCCGATAATTCCCGCATCGGGAACCTTTGGCTTCGGCTATGAGTTTGCCGAGCTGTACGATATAAATATTCTGGGTAGCTTTTCATTCAAGGGAACTACGGCAGAGCCACGCTTTGGCAACCCCACGCCCAGAATTGCCGAATGTCCCAACGGAATGATCAATGCCGTCGGCCTTCAGAATCCCGGTGTTGAGAGGGTCATCTCGGAGGAGCTGCCCAAGCTTAAGAGATGCTTTCACAAGCCTGTTATGGCAAACGTGTCGGGCTTTTCTATAGAGGAATACGTTCACACCTGTGCTCTTCTTGATAAGGAGGAGCAGGTCGGCTGGCTTGAGGTCAATATCAGCTGTCCCAACGTTCACGGCGGCGGTATGGCCTTCGGCACAAGTCCCGAGGGTGCTGCAGAGGTGGTTCGTGCGGTAAAGGCGGTGACGACCAAGCCTGTGATCGTGAAGCTTTCGCCTAACGTCACCGACATCGTGGCAATAGCCAGGGCCTGCGAGGCGGCGGGTGCGGACGGCATCAGCCTTATCAACACCCTTCTCGGTATGAGAATAGACCTTAAGACAAGAC
>JAZNWM010000243.1:0-3177 GCA_045593345.1 Eubacteriales bacterium | reverse complement strand
CATTTGTCCGTCGCCTTTGGCGTTACCGCCACGGCAGTAAAAGGGCAAAAAAACGCCCATTTTCCCCACCGTTCCGAGTTAAGACAACACCGACAAAAAGCCAGTCGCACACTCCTACAGTCTTCGCAGAGTTCGTCCCTCTGTGCAAAATCGCCCAAACCCCTTGAAAATGCTGCACTTTTTACGATTATTGACCACATTTCTGACGGAGAATAACACAAAAACGAGAGCCCAAAATCGGGCAAAAAGCAAACAAAAAAAGAGCCGCATTTACGGCTCTATGAAAAGTAAAAAGAGCGTCACGCCTTCGCGTAACGCTCTGAAATCCATCAATTTTTCAATGCGGTTATTGGAACTACAAAAACACCGTTTTGCAGAACGTAAGCCGCATTTGTCATACCGCAAATGACGCACAGTACGGATGGAGCAACTCCGCCGCTCTCCTTGATTGAATCACGAATTGCAACAAGATTTTCTGCCGCCTTTTCAATCTGATTTGCTCCAAGCTTGATTTCAAAGGCACACCATCTTCCGTCGGGCATTTCAACCACTGCATCGATCTCCCGACCTGAATAATCCTGATAATGATAAACCTCCGCACCAAAGGATTCTGCGTATATCTTCAGGTCTCTCTCACAAAGAGCCTCAAAAAGAAAACCGAAGGTTTCAAGATCGCCGATCAGCTTTTGCGGCGTTGCCTTCAGCAAGGCACAGGCAAGTGCAGGATCACAAAAATGCCTTTTTTCAGCCTGTTTGATCCTAACAGACGAACGAATATTTGATGAAAACGGTAGCTGATTATCCAGCAAAAACAACCTATTGAATACATCAAGGTACATAGAAATGGTGTCCGAATCAATGCTATCATCATCAAAAACCTTTATATCGTTAAGCAACTTTTTATTCGTTGCAGTTGTGCTCTCATTCCTGGCAAGCGAGCGAAGAAGCAGCTTCATCTTACCCACATCGTGTTTCTTACCGTCAACTCGTCCCGCATCATCGTTAAGAATTGCATCAATATATGACTCCGGCAAAATAGATGCATCCTCAATAGGCACGTTGAGATTTCCGGGCCAACCTCCGCGAATAACATAATTTGCAAGCTGATGGAGATCAACGTTGCCCGTAATGGACGGGGTTAAATTTCCGTCACAAAGCTCACGCAACGATACCTTTCCGCTGGAGTCTCCTGACTCGTATAATGACATCGTCCTCATTCTTATTTTGCCTATTCGTCCCGCTCCGCTATGAAGCACGCCCTTTCGCTTCGGCGTTGACGAGCCTGTAAGAATGAACTGTCCCTTTTCTGCACGCTGGTCTACGGTGTATCTGACCGCGTCCCAAAGAGAAGGAACCTCCTGCCACTCGTCGATAAGTCGGGGAGTTTCTCCTTCAAGAACCAATGATGGCGAGATTTCGGCAAGATTTCTGTTTTGAAAGTTGCCTGCTGGATCTCCGATAAGCAGCTCGCTATTCGCGTGATATGAGGACGTCCAGGTTTTTCCACACCACTTAGGCCCCTCAATGCAAATCGCACCAAATGTCTTCAGATATCTCTCAACCGTCTCGTCAACAACACGCTTTTTATATTGATTTTTATTTGCAATTTTAGCCATAACATTTTCCTTCCTGAAAAGTGTTTATTAAATTATAACACATTCGGTCGGATTTTGCAAGTCCATTCGGTCAGATTTTTAAAAATCATTCGGTCAAATTTTGACATTTTATTCGGTAAAGCCTTAAGAAAACCCCGAGACAAAATGCCTCGGGGTCAAATATTAGTTAATAATTACTTTGCAGAATTATCATATTTATTGCTCAATTTGTATTGCTCCGCGACCATTCAAGTTGGCAAGGGTGCAATCAATTATCTCAACATAAACGTTTGTGAGCACCGCCCAGCTTACGGCGATTGTATCTGCAAATTGACATTTTTCAATGTTCCGGTTATTCCTTCATCTACAGCATTGGCATCAAAAAATTGCACGCTGTTTCCGTAGAAAATACAGTTTTTAAAAGCAATGCTCGATCTTACTTAATTGAAGTTGCCAGAAGAACGGTCCCAATATTTTACGCCATTCTCCTCTACATAGCCACCGCTATGTCTGATCCAATAATGATTATCAGTGGTAAGGGGAACGATATCACCGTCATCATAAATGAATACGTCTCCATTGCTTCTGGTGTATGTCTTGGAGAAATCCAACGTATATATAGTGCCGTCGGTATTTGTATAGCTGTTATTAAACTCGCTTACTTCAACCGTCACTCTGTTCATTGTAAGACCGCTAACGGTGACATTTGAGAGGTCACAACGCAGTGTACCTATCACGGATGCAGCACCTTCTGCTCCCTTTACTACCGTATCTTCAATCGTTACATTGGTAATCTCAACCTTACCGTTAGTATGAACAGCACCAACGAGAGAACCGACATCATAGAATCCAAATACAGTGGCGTTTCTGATGATAACATTTTCAATCTTGAGTGTGCCTTCAACAGCACCTGCAATAATACCTACCTTACCGGTATAAGGATTCGTACAATCACCAATCACTGCCCCATCAATAATCAAGTTCTTTACAGTAACAGTAACTCCGCTGGGCACGGTGGCAATCATACCAACATATGTAACAGCATTGTTAGGCGCATCAAGTTCCAAAGCCTTACGGTTGGTGGACTCATCACAAACGAGATTCTTGATCGTAACCATATCGGCATCGGCAGCGGAAGCACCGCCGATTGTGAAGTCGGATGTAGGCTTCAGGTTAACACTTGCGCCCTTGAGGTCGATGGTTCCAGAAAGAATACCGCCGGTTACAAGCTTTTCTTCCGCAGCCTGATCGCCGATACCGCCAAGAGACATCCAGTTTGCCGCATCATATTTTGCATCCTGATACTCAACGGGATATACTACCTTTTTTTCCTTGGTATTGAAGAGAACAACGCGGTTCTCGTCGGCAAGATAATAGAAATCGTGATCAACGGTGAGAGGCTTATAGTTGTTTGCGTCAATGCCGTTCTCTGTCAGATTGATCTTCGCATCGGCAATGTTTTCAATCTCGTCTCCGACATAGCTGGAAAGCACGGTGTTCATCTGACGAACTGCCTGCTGGTCGGCAGAGAGGTTGGCCTTAGCGATAATACCGCTAAATGTGGGGATCAGAACTGCGGCGA
>JAZNWM010000242.1:0-3405 GCA_045593345.1 Eubacteriales bacterium | reverse complement strand
CGTCTCGATGATACGAAGTTCGAAGGATACAGGGAAGCGGAGAGGGCCCTCGACATGCTTTGTCTCGCACTCTGAACCATCCAAATAAAAACCAATTCCGTGGATCATCAGCGGACGATGGTGTTGTCCCCGAGCGATAACACACCTTCTCATCGTCCGCCGATGACGACGGCCTCCAGGCACTGACCCCGCCCGGGGTATATGTCGGACCCTGCGTTGGCTCGAAGGTCACTGCCACACGATGTCACATCGCTGCTACCCCAAGTTCCCAATTAAGGTACAGAGCCGCTGATCGCCGTTCCGTACCCAGGACGTTCACTGATCGCGCCCATACGTCAGAACGGTACTGAGAGATGGAACAGGTTTCCTTTAATACCTTCGGTGAAGCAATATAGAATATTTCTAATAGAGAGGAGACGGTTCTTTCTCGTAATATTGCATCTCTCGGTATTTATCCCGCGGTTGACCCGCTTGATTCAACCTCGCGTATTCTCTCCCCCGACGTCGTGGGCATTGAGCACTACGAGGTAGCACGCGACGTGCAGAAGATTCTTCAGAGATACAAGGAGCTTCAGGACATAATCGCAATTATGGGTATGGAGGAGCTTTCCGAGGAGGATAAGCTTATCGTATCAAGAGCGAGAAAAATCCAGCGTTTCCTTTCCCAGCCCTTCAGCGTTGCCGAGCAGTTCACCGGTATGGAGGGACGCTACGTTCCCATTAAGGAAACCATTCGTGGCTTCCGCGAGATTCTTGACGGCAAGCACGACGATCTGCCCGAGTCGGCATTCCTCTTCGTAGGAACCATCGACGAGGCTGTTGAGAAGGCGAAAACCATCAAGGGAGCGTAAGCTATGAAGCAGTTTCATATAGAAATCGTTACCCCCGACGGCATAGCCTTTGACGGTATGGTTGAGAGCCTGCTGGTTCGCACCGACGACGGTGACGTTGAGATTCTTGCAAATCACACCGATCTGCTCGCCGCTATTGATACGGGCAGAGCCAGGATAATCGTTGACGGCGAGAAAAAATTCGCCTCGGTAAGTGGCGGATTTCTCTCTGTAAACGCGGGCAAGGTACGACTCTGTGTCATTACCTTCGAGTTTGCCGACCAGATTGACCTTCACCGTGCAGAGCAGGCAAAGGAAAGGGCAGAAAAGGCACTTAAGGTTGCCAAGGACGCCCGCGACGAGCGAATTGCGAAGGCAAAGCTTGCCAGAGCCGCCAGCCGTATCCACGTGGGAAATATGAAATAATTAATAAAAGAGCGATTTTTCTTTCCGAAGTCGCTCTTTTTTATTTTTCACATTTTCAATATCAAAAAAATTAATAATATCAAAAAATCGATAATCGTAAAAAATTTGCCTGGTTGGTCAAAAAGTCAAAATGTTGTTTTTTTAACCTTTTTTTTAGCAATATTGCACAATAAGATACTAAATATTTTTGAAAATACAGCAGTTTTTGAAAAATCGTGATTGTTTTTTATTATTATTTATGATAAAATGTATTCGTATGGTATTAAAAAATAAACATCCATTTAAGGAGGCATGTTCTATGAAAAAAGTAAATTGGGAAAAATTAATTGCCCTTGTCTTGACACTTACAATGATAGTGCCAATGATGTTCGTTTTCCCCATTTCCATTAGTGCAGCCGATGAAGCAAGCTCTTACACCTATATGCTTAAGGTGTCCGATCTTGAAGGCTTCGCTGCGGGAGGTATGGACGACGGCGACTACGTAAAGGCGGGTACTGATGATTTCTTTACTCTTATTTACAGTGAAAAGGCAAAAATTGAGTCCAGCGAAAAGACTTTCAGCGACGGTCAGTTCGCAAGCAAGCGAATTGCCTGGGGCGATAAGACCTACGTTGGCGATGAAATTCTTAACGCGGTTAAGATTAAGACTCTCGGCTCGGGTACCGTAAAGGTTTGGTGGGTATGCGGCGGTGAGGTCACCGGCTCCACCGACATCAGACAGGTTGCCCTGTTTGCACCCGACGGACGAGTAGTATCACAGACCAACATTTCCGAGACAAATACCACCCCCTCCGGCGACGACGGTCTGAAGAACGATTTGTTCATCTCCGAGCTTACCATTCCCGAGGCAGGCGTATATTACCTCGGTAACCTTGGTGGCAGCAACTACTTCTATCAGATCGGTGTTAACGATAACGAGGACGGGGCTACTCCCCCTGCAAGAGCAGATTGGGCAGGCGTTTCCGCTCCCGCAATTACTTCTGCAGAAGATAACGGCACAGGCAACGTCGTTGTTAACGTTGATGCCGTTATAGGTCACGACGGCGGTGACGAGCTTCTCGTTCACCTCTACAAGGACGGTCAGCTTGTTACTACAAAGGGCTCCGTTATCGAGAAGAGCTCTCACAAGCTCGTATTCACCCCTGCCGACTCCGGCAAATATACTCTTCAGGCAGAGCTTCTTCGTCAGGGCGGTGCTAACAAAGAGAGTGCTGAGGCAGAGGTTAACTTCATTTACGTTCTTGCCACCCCCAATCTTTCCAGTGCAACCAGCATTGGCGGCGGCTCTGTTGAGCTTAAGTGGAATCCCGTTCACGAGGCAGAGGGCTACGGCATCTTCCTCAACGGCGAAAAGGTTGCTACCGCAAATGCAGATGCGACCTCTCACGTTATTTCTAACCTGACAATCGGCAATGAGTACAGCTTCAAGATTTCGGCTATACGCGGAAGCGAAGAGGTTGAATCCGCAGTCAAAACCGTGGTTGCAACCGCAAACAAGCAGATTGCCTGGGGCTTCACAGTTTACGGTCCCTCTGCAAGCGAGGACAAGAACACCCTTACCGGTAATCTTAACGAGGACGGTAAGATTACCCTTGAATCCAAGGGAAACGGCGGTAAGATCCAGCCCGAAAAGAACGACGGCCTTGCCTTCTATTACACCGCAATTCCCACCGAATACAACTTTACCATCAAAGCGAGAGTAACCGTTAACTCCTGGGAGCTCAGTAACGGTCAGGAGGGCTTCGGTCTTATTGCGATGGACCGCCTTCCCATAGCCGGCAGCGATGATTATGACTACTGGAACAACTCCTATCTTGCTGGCTCTACCAAAATTGAGTATAAGTACAACTCTGATACCGACGAGATTGTAGATAACAAGGTTGTCAACGACTCTCTTATGAAGTTCTCTATGAAGCTTGGTATCGGAGTTATTTCGAGAACGGGCGTCACCCCCGATAATATTCTCGCTATGTCGAAGAACGACAGCACTACAATTAATGAGTTCTTCGTTTCCCGTTACTATCCTCTTGACAGAACAGCGGCAGACATCTGCAACGAGAAGGGTACCTACAACGTTATCGGTAATTACACCGGCAAGACTCCTCTCGGTACGTTTGACGAAAGATTCCTTATCACCGAGTACATTATG
>JAZNWM010000241.1:0-4047 GCA_045593345.1 Eubacteriales bacterium | reverse complement strand
CAAATGAATTAATAAATATATTTTACTACTTTTCTTCGAAAAAGTCAACTTTTGACTTGAAAATCATTAAACTTTGTTGTAGAATAGTAATATATCTTTCAAAAAAGGAGAAATTATGTTAAATTTCAGCGATTTTCCCTTCTCTGAAAAGGCACTTCGCTTTTTCGAGGAGTTTTCAAAAATCCCACGCGGATCTGGAAACACGAAGGCTATTGCGGACTACCTGGTAGCCTTTGCAGAGAAAAGAGGACTTGAGGTCTACCGTGATGCAAGCGATAACGTTGTTATCAGAAAGCCTGCGACGGCAGGCTACGAGGATCATCCCGGCGTGATCCTGCAGGGACACACCGACATCGTCGCCCTTAAGACACCCGACTGCCCTATCAATATGGAGAAGGAGGGCCTTGAGCTTTACCGCGACGGCGACTACCTTCGTGCTAAGGGAACTACCCTCGGTGCAGACGACGGCGTGGCTATGGCGTACGCTATGGCAATTCTTGACTCGGGTGAATTTGCCCACCCCGAGCTTGAGGCGGTGTTCACCACGGACGAGGAGACCGGCCTTATCGGTGCGACAAACCTGGACGCAAGTATTCTTCACGGCAGAATGCTTATTAATATCGACTCCGACGAGGAGGGCATCTTCACCGCAGGCTGTGCCGGCGGCGGCAGAATCGACATCAGTCTCTCGGATAAGGCGAAGACCTATATCGGTCAGATTTACGCCCTCCGCATCGGCGGACTTAAGGGTGGCCACAGCGGTGTTGAAATTCACAAAAACCGTGCAAACGCCATAAAAATCACAGCAAAAATCCTTTCGGGACTTGAAAGCGTGAGAATCGGCAAGATGACCGCAGGAAGTGCTGATAACGCCATCCCCTCGGATTCGATAGTTCTCTTTACTACAAAATCATCCATCTACGAGATAAGCCGGCTCATTAACGAGATCAAGGAGGGACTGCCCGAGGAGGAATGCGAAGCCAGCTTCAACGTGGATATGTCTATCTCCTCTGCCAAGCTGTATAGCGAGGAGGCAACGGCAAATATTCTCTCTCTTATCAATGATCTGCCCCAGGGCGTGACGAGGATGAGCGAGGATATTGAGGGACTTGTCGAGACCTCGCTTAACGTTGGTATTATGAAGATAGGTGATAAGTCGGTTGACCTTACCATTTCCGTAAGAAGTGCGGTTGGCGAGGAGAAGGCGAAGCTTATTGCAAAAATCAAGGATATCGCATCTGCCCACGGCGGCAGCGTTCAGGTTCGCGGCGAGTATCCCGCCTGGGAGTACCGTAAGGTATCAAGGCTCAGAGAGGTTATGTGCGACGTATATAAGGAAATGTACGGCAAGGATGCTACCGTTGTGACCATTCACGCGGGACTTGAGTGCGGTATCTTCTCTGATAAGATCGACGGACTTGATTGCGTTTCCATCGGCCCCGACAATCACGATATTCACACCCCCGACGAGAGACTTTCTCTCCCCTCCTTTAACAGAGTATTCGAATACCTTATCAATGTATTAAAAAGCCTTTAATAACAGGTCGCACAGTCGACAGAACGGAGAAATTTATGAACAAGATAAGACTCAGAAAATATGCAAACCTTATTGCAAGATGCGGCGTTAACGTACAGAAAGGCCAGGAGGTCGTTATTAACGCAGGCCTTGACCAACCCGAATTCGTGAAGATGGTCGTTGAGGAGTGCTACAAGGCAGGTGCGAAGGAGGTAAGCGTTGACTGGCACTACCAGCCCCTTACCAAAACCCACGTAAGATATTGCTCCGACAAGGTGCTCGCCACCGTTGAAAAGTGGCAGATCGAAAGACTTGAGCACAGAGCCGAGAGCCTTCCCTGTATGATCCACCTTATCAGCGACGATCCCGACGGTCTTGCAGGCATCAACCAGAAGAAAATGGCGAAATCTATGGCGGCAAGATCAAAGATCATCAAGCCTATCAGAACCAAGATGGAAAACAAGTATCAGTGGTGCATCGCTGCCGTTCCCGGCAAGGAATGGGCAAAGAAGGTCTTCCCCGGCGAGAGAGCCAGCGTTGCCATTGAGAAGCTGTGGGAGGCTATTCTCTCCACCTCCAGAGTAAACGACGATCCTATCGAGGCCTGGAGACAGCATAACGAGAATCTCGCAGCAAAGTGCGAGTATATGAACTCCCTCGGCATCAAGGAGCTTAAGTACAAGTCTGCAAGCGGAACCGACTTCAGAGTAGGTCTTCTTCCCAACGCCATCTTTATGGCGGGCGGCGAGGAGACTCTCGGCAGAGGCGTTTACTACAACCCCAACATTCCCTCCGAGGAGCTGTTCACCTCCCCCAGAAGAGGCGATGCGGACGGTATCGTATATTCCTCCCGCCCCCTTTCCTACGGCGGCGAGCTTATTGACGAGTTCTGGATAAGATTTGAGGGCGGCCGTGCCGTTGAGGTCGGTGCAAAGAAGAACGAGGCTCTCCTCCGCGAGATGATCGCTATGGACGAGGGAGCGTCCTATCTTGGCGAGGTTGCTCTCGTTCCCTACTCCTCTCCCATCAGAGAGTCGGGCCTTCTCTTCTACAACACCCTCTTTGATGAGAATGCCGCCTGCCACCTTGCACTTGGCAGAGGCTTTACCAACGTAATCCGCGGCTACGAGAATTACACCGAGAAGGAGCTTCACGAGATGGGAATCAACGATTCCTTTATGCACGAGGACTTTATGATCGGTACCGAGGATATGGACATCACTGCAGTTTGTGAGGACGGCAGAGAGATCGCTATCTTCCGCGGCGGCGAGTGGGCTTTCTAAATTAATTACAAAAGGCAGACGGCATTATTGCCGTCTTCCCTATTTTTTGTGCCGTTTTACAGCTTTTCTACAAATCTCACCATCGCATCGGTAAGAAAATAAATATTCTTACTCTCTGCTACAGTATCTCTTTTGGTATGTATTCTGCCGGTGTAAAGCTTAACTATCTTACCTCTGCTGCAGGCCATTACGCCCACTCCGCAAGGAAAGCTCTTATAGTCCGAATTGCTGATTGTCTTCTTAGCCGGAAGATAATGAGCGGTAAAGTCAGCATCCAAGGTCACAGACTCCTTCAGCTGCTCATACTCCTGCATCAACTCTGCCCCCTCCTTTGCGATAAACACCATCTGATCGCCGTTTCCGACGCAGTCAAAGTTGATTATCATCTTATCAGAAAGCAGCCTTGCATGTGCCTTGTTAAAGGCCTTTGAGCCGAGAAGCCCCTTCTCCTCGTTATCAAGCAAAACGAATGCTGCCCTGCCGTCGCATATCTCCTTAGCCAGCGACATAACCGTAGCCACGCCCGAGGTGTTATCGTTCTTATTATTCTTATTTGATATCATTCGAGTGGTGCAGAAAAATAGCCCGAAATAAAGGACCGCGTATAATGCAGCCGAGAATCTGCTGTCAAGTCCGAGAAGCTCTGCAACCGTCAGAGCAACGAACAGTGAAAGCACAGCCATTGCCAGCGGGTAAAGGAAATGATACAGCATACCGATAAACTTATTAGCGGGAATCATCAGATTCGGAACGAGGGATGCCGCGGGTGTATCGTAATGTGCGGTAAATATCACCTTAGCCGACTCAACGTCACCGATAATAATATTGTTATGCTTATCCTCAAGCCTCTCAAGGTGAACACGCTCATCTCCAAGCTCGCCTTTTACGTATTCAAGGAATTTTGCCTTCTCCTCTGCCCTTCGGCGTATGGGAAAAAGCGAGTTAATTTCATTTAAATAATCCTTCATATACATTCTCCTTTTTTGAAATTATACCACCGTGGGCAAGCTCTGTCAACCAAACAAGCAGAAAAATACAAAAAATTACAAAAATAATCAAAAAAAGGTCTTGACAAATCAGCATTAATGCCTTATAATAATAAAGCACTCGCGGGAGTGGCGGAATCGGCAGACGCGCACGTTTGAGGGGCGTGTATCTTTGATGTACGGGTTCAAGTCCCGTTTCCCGCACCAAGCAAAAAGGCAGAGCTAAATGCTCTGCCTTTTTGCTTGGGGGAAACGGGACAGT
>JAZNWM010000240.1:0-4714 GCA_045593345.1 Eubacteriales bacterium | reverse complement strand
GGAGGGACTGGCCCTGTGAAGCCCGGCAACCTGTATTTTCAAGGTGCTAAATCCCGATAGATGAGTTATGCTCTAAAGCTCGGGAGACTGTCGCCTTCCGAGCTTTTGATATTGAAAGGAAGAAAAAATGAAAAAGATTCTCTTTACCTCCGAGTCGGTGACAGAAGGCCATCCCGACAAAATATGCGACAAAATCTCCGACGCCATCCTTGACGAGATGCTTGCCCAGGATCCTATGTCCCGTGTAGCCTGCGAGACCTTTGCAACTACAGGTATTATTACCGTAATGGGCGAAATTACTACAAAGGCACGCGTTGATATTCAGAAGATCGTTCGCGAGACCGTTGCCGAGATCGGCTACGACAGGGCAAAGTATGGCTTTGACGCTACTACCTGTGCGGTAATCAGCTCTATCCACGAGCAGAGTGCGGACATCGCTCTTGGTGTTGATAAGTGCCTTGAGGCGAAGGAGGGCGAGCTTTCCGACGACCTCGATACAGGTGCAGGTGACCAGGGCCTTATGTTCGGCTATGCCTGTGACGAAACTCCCGAGCTTATGCCTCTTCCCATCTCCCTGGCACACAAGTTTGCCCTTCGTCTTACCGAGGTGAGAAAGAATGGAACTCTCTCATATCTTCGTCCCGACGGCAAGACTCAGGTGACCGTTGAGTACGTAGACGGCGTTCCCAGCCGCATTGATACCATCGTCGTATCCTCCCAGCACGCTCCCGAGATTGACTCTGCCACCATTCGTAAGGATATTATTGATAAGGTAATCCTTCCCACTATTCCTAAGGAGCTTATCGACGGCAAGGTTAATATCTATGTCAACCCCACCGGCAGATTCGTTATCGGCGGTCCTCAGGGTGATACAGGTCTTACCGGTAGAAAGATCATCGTTGACACCTACGGCGGCTATTCCCGTCACGGTGGCGGTGCCTTCTCGGGTAAGGATCCTACAAAGGTTGACCGCAGTGCCTCTTACGCCGCAAGATATGTTGCCAAGAATATCGTTAAGGCAGGACTTGCCAGGAAGTGTGAGGTGCAGATCGCATACGCTATCGGTATCGCAAAGCCGGTTTCGGTTATGATTGATACCTTTGGTACTGCTACGGTTGACGAGGAAAGAATCGTTAACGCTGTAAACCGGCTCGTTGATCTCCGTCCCGCTGCCATTATCAAGAAGTTCGACCTTCGTAAGCCTATTTACAAGCAGCTTGCCGCATACGGTCATATGGGCAGAGAGGACCTTGGAGTCAAGTGGGAGGAATGCGACATCGCAGACCGTCTCGCCGAGCTTTGCAAGTAATTGTTAATAATGATATTAAAAGGTGCGATTTTTCATCGCACCTTTTGCTTGAATGAACTGTGTGATCGTTAGGATTAAAAGAGGAACGCTTTCGCGTTCCTCTCTTTTGTTTATAGGGCTTTATCAGTTTGCGGGAGCGGTGTAGCGATCGGGATTCTTGATGTTGTATTCAAGAAGGATTGCCATATTGTTGTGATAAATGGTAATGAATCTACCGTAACCGAGCTTAACGATGTTCTGAGCGTCAAGTGCATCAAGCGTTGCCTGTGCAGTTGCCTCGTCGGGCATCTGAACACCGAGCATACCGCAAATCTCCATTGCAGACTTACCGCTGACGTACTTGAGGAAGTTATATACGCCACCAACCATTTCAAAGCCATTAGCTGTTTGATTGATTATTCCGATACCACCCTCGGAGGATACGAATACGGGGGCGGCAGGTTCTACGCCTTTGATTATGCTAACGAGAGGATCGGTGTATCCGCCGTACGCACTGTCGGTAAGATCGGCAAGAGCGTTTCCGTTAATGGACATCTTACCGTCAAGATCAACGAGCGAGCCGGTCGAAATAGAAAGATCCATACCAGCCTCGAGATTTACGTAAAGAATGTTCATAAAGGAACCGTCACTAAGCTCGGGGATGGGGTCAGAGTGAACGTAGCTACCGCCACTTACACCCTGAAGCAGGGTATCAAAGTTCTTGATAATCTCGGCAACCTGACCCGCACCTACTGCACCGAACCAGGCTTCCTCACCTGTTACGTAGGTCCAGATCTCGTGGTTGGTAGTATTAAAGTTTACGATAGCTCCGCAGTACTTGCTTACGTCAAGCTTGGGGGCGTTGGTCTGGGAAATAATAACGGGACCGCCCGCCTTGGTAAGATCGGTATTGTTAAGATTAACTGTGAGAACGGGATAGCTGGGATGCTCAAAGGAAGAGGTATCGCTGTCACCGTAGAAGGGGTTGTCCGACCAAACGAAGAGGTGGTTTTGCCAGGAGTTGTAGAAGATGGAATCGTTGATGTTAACAGTCTGATAATCGCTGTCTGCAAGGTAGCTGATATAGAAGCGGTCAAATCTGGTATTCTCAAAGTTGATTACCTGTCCCCAGGTCTTGATACCGATAAGACCACGCATATCTCTGGAGGAATTCTCAGGCTCGTCAACGTTGGGATGGTCATCTCTGAAACGAACGTCCTTGAAGGTTGTGGTATACTTAGTATGGTCAAATGCCAACGCTCCTGCGGTATTTCTGATCGTAGGATCAACGCTGAAGCCGAAGAGCTGAGCGTTAGAAACTGCGTCGTCATTGTTGCCGTTAAGGCAAACAACGGGAAGTGCGTTAGAGCAGATGGTGAAGTAGTTTCCGTATATGGTAAAGCTGGGATTTGCCGCAGTAGTCATATGAGAGAATACGTTGATGCGGTCAAAGAGCTCGCCGCTACGGTCCTTACCGAGGAAGTACTCTGCGGGAACATCTGCGGGTGTGATGTAAAGATCGTTGTGAAGAACAATAGCATTGCCGATAGTGGGGATGTCAACCTTAACCTCGTTGGTAAGGAAATCTCTTACGATCTGAACCTGGTTTCTTGTCTCACCGGGGAAAACCTCTGCCTGGTTGAAGTCAAAGTCTGCCCAGTTTGTGATAAAGTTAAGCTCATATGCCTTGTAGATGTTATAGCCGTCGACTACGGTTACCTCGGCAACTCTCGTGAAATCACTCTCGTAACCGTCAACACCGTGTGCGGGACGGGTCTCGATCTTAAAGCTCTTGCCTATAGCCTCCTCGGTGAAGTCAAATGCATTCTTGCTCTCATCGATGGATACGTACTTAGCAAGCTCATCACCGGTAAGCTCTACGCCGTCAAGATATACCTTGGATGCACTTGTGTAGCTTGTGATAGAATCAACCTTAACACCGTCAAGAGTGTAACCGCTTAAGGTGAGGGTGAAGATGAACGCGTTGTCATCACCTACAAGGTAGGGAGAGTCGTTCTTCTTGAAGAAGCTCTTCATATTATTGGCAACAGTGGAGTTCCAGTTAACAAGAGACTGGGGAAGCTCAACACCGGTGATGATATACTCCGAATCGGGATCGTAAACGGTGACGCTATAATTATCAGAGGTTACGCCACGGAAGGTAGCGTTGATATATCCCTTACCGAGCTTGCTTGTGTCAAGTCCGGAGGTATTTACCTCTATCTCGCTGCTTCTTGTGATCTCGCGAATTCCGCCGTTGCTATCAGTAATGATAAGAATGATTTCAGAGGTGTCAAGCTCTTGATCAACTGCGACCTTGGCTGAAACACTCTCTGCGTCGATCTCAACGCTTACGATAGAAAGAACGGTAACGGTATAGCTTGCAGTCTGGGTAACACCCTCATAGGTGTAGCTAACGGTAACGGTTGCATCGCCCGCCCTGCTTACGTCATAGTCAAACTGAAGCTGGCTGTTGGGGATAAGCTTTCCTGTGTTGTTGCTGAACTTGGCGTTAGCAATTACGCCGGCGGTCGAAAGGGAATCACCAAGAAGAATGCTCTTGGGAGTATAGTTGGTATTAAGCTCAATTCCGGTAAGCGTGGGGGGAGTAGTGGAAATGATAAGCGTGCAGGAGAACTTACCGTCGTAAGTAATAACGTACTCCTTCTCGCCCTCAAGCGTAAGATTGGGCATACCGCTTACAAGATCAAGCTTGGGATCGTTATTGTCAATAAGAGGGCGGTAATCGTTGTTATATACGGCATAAACCTTAATGTTGGAGATATCAAGGGTTCCGCCTGCCTCAACAACAGTGTTGATAGAGTCAGCATCAACCTCAATTCCAACGATCTCGGGAGTCTTAACGTTGATAACGTGCTCGCAGGTGAAGCTCTGATACTTAATAACAACAGTCTTCTGGCCTGCGGTTGAGAAATCAAGCTCGCCGATGTTGGTAGAAAGCTTGGAGCTGTCGATCAAGCCCCTGGTACCGTCGCTATACGTTGCAAGCACCTTAAGGGTGATGGTATCAACCTCGTTAGTGGTTGTATACATCTCTGTAGGAAGACCGCTCTGGTACTGAATACCGGTGAGCACAGCTTCTTCCTCAACAGCCTGACCCTTTACGGTAACTCTTACGTCAAGCGAAACATCCTCGTAGGTGATGGTGATCTTCTTTTCGCCCGCAAGACTTGTGTCAAGCTGGGAGAAGGTAAGCTCGTCTGCACCTACTTCCTTCGTGGTTTCGTCGTTGTAGATTACGAGAACGCGTACGCCCGAGTAATCAGGCACCTCGTTAAGCTCGTACTCTGTCTTGAGACCCTCAAGAACCTCAAGTCTGGCAACTGCCTTCTCACCCTTGAATAAATTACAAGAAATGAGGGTGAACATAAGAGCCAAGTCGGAGGCCAAGCGGTCTTAGGAAGA
>JAZNWM010000239.1:0-20692 GCA_045593345.1 Eubacteriales bacterium | reverse complement strand
ACTTGTTGCAATACCTGCATACACCATCTCCTCGCCAGGCAAGATACCGCTGTTGCGGTATGCGAATACCAAACGAAGCCGTTGGAAAGCTCGCTTTCCAGTAGCGAGTGTAGGTATATTGCCCCTCGGGCAAAATCCCTGATGCTACGGCACCCGAGAGGGTGTCGTTTTTTTGTTTTTTTGTGTTGGGAAAGGTGAAGGTGGGGATGCTGGGTGGGCAGGAGGGAGTTTGTTGGTGAAAATGTCGGCGGCAGAGGCGAAAATCACGGGATTTTCGCGAGCGAAAAGGTGAAAAAAGGTGGTTTTGGCGGCGGCTTAGGAAGGAAAATTGGCAAATTTGACTATTTTAGGGGGAGTTTTTTGTACATTATTACAAAAAGTTAGAAAAAAGCTTCAACAAATTTGGAAACTTTTCCAAAAAGCCTTGCTTTTTTATTTTTTATATTGTATAATGAATTTGGAAACATTTCCAAAATGCTGAAAACGGTGTTTTTGGTAACAAAAAATACGTGAAAGGATAGTTTCAGAAAAGGGAAGGTCATCTATGGCGAATTTATTATTAAGACACGTTTACAAAATCTACCCCGGCGTTGGCAAGGCTAAGAAGAATGCCAAGGGCGAGGCGAAGAAGAGAAGCGGCGATTTCGTTGCGGTCAAGGACTTCAATATGGAGATCAACGACGGCGAGTTTATCGTCTTCGTAGGTCCGTCGGGCTGCGGTAAGTCAACGACGCTGCGTATGATTGCAGGTCTGGAGGAGATCAGCGGCGGCGAGCTGTATATTGACAATCAGCTGGTCAACGACGTTGACGCCAAGGACAGAGATATTGCGATGGTATTCCAGAGCTATGCACTTTATCCCCACCTCACCGCCTACGACAACATCGCATTCGGACTTAAAATGCGAAAGGTTCCCACGCCCAAGCTTGACAGCGAGGGTAAGCAGGTTGTTGCAATCGATGAGAGGAAGATTAAGAAGGCGACGAAAAAGCTTAAGAATCTTCACAAGGAACTCGCGTCCCTTGAGAAGGATATCAATAAGGTCGAGGCGAAGCTCAAGTCGGGTGCCATAACTGAGGAGACGGCAGAGGGAGATCTATACTACTATCAGGAGAAGAAGGCCCTTCTTGAAAAGCGTATAAAGGAGGCCGAGGTCGAGCTTGAGTATTATCAGACCACGCCCGTTCCCTTATACAACTACGTTCATATGAAGAAGGACGAGATCGACAAGAAGATACAATGGGCGGCAGGCATCCTGGGAATTGAGGAGCTGCTTGACTCCAAGCCTGCAGAGATGTCGGGCGGTCAGCGTCAGCGTATTGCTCTCGGACGTGCAATGGTTCGCGGCCCGAAGGTATTCCTTCTTGACGAGCCTCTCTCAAACCTTGACGCAAAGCTGAGAACGGCGATGAGAGCCGAGATAGTTAAATTACATAATCAGCTGAAGACCACCTTCATTTACGTTACCCACGACCAGATAGAAGCGATGACGATGGGCACGAGGATCGTAGTTATGAAGCTGGGTGTTATCCAGCAGATCGATACTCCTACCAATCTGTTTGATTACCCCGAGAACAAGTTTGTTGCAGGCTTTATCGGAACTCCTCAGATGAACTTCTTCGACGTTGAGATAAAGCGTGAGGGCGATAAGCTAGGCACCACCTTCAAGGACGGTCAGACCGTGGCACTTGACCTGTCGGGACTTCGCACTATTCAGGAAAAATACCTGGACGGCGGCACCCACAAGGTTTATCTCGGCGTAAGAGGCGAAAACCTCAGAGTTGACGAGTCGGGCATCAAGGCGACCCTCAGCATCAAGGAGGTTCTCGGTAATACTACACAGCTGTTCCTTCGCTTCAACAAGGATGACGACGACTTTATCGTAAGCGTGCCCGAGAGAAACGATCTTATTCCCGGCGATGCTGTTGGAATCAGCTTTAACGAGAAATTTATCCATCTCTTTGATAAGGAAACCGAGCTTTCCATTATGTCAAGAGAGTACGGTAATAAGTAATTTATGAAAAAATGGATTAAATACTTCTGCCTCAGCTTTTTCTCCCACGACAGGGCGAAGGAGGGCGTGCGGCGTGGCTATACGAACGCGTTTTTGGGCTTCATTATAGCACTGGTGTTCCTGTGGTGCGGCTTCTTCCTCGGAAATCTGCTACCATTCGGCGTTCAGTATAACGGCTCGCCAGATTTCAGGGATACGCTCTACTCGGTGCTGGCAAACGCCGATGCCGATAAGCGAATTGATGCAGAGATAGAGAAGGGTAAGCTTAAGCTTGGCTTCGGCGGTGAATATACCGAGGGCGTGCTGATAAATACCTTTGAGAGCGACGCCGACCGAGCCGTCTATTCGCAAAGCGGATATAACGTGGTGGTGGATTCCCGCCCCGCAGACACTCTTGCCGAGGTTTATGCCTACTGCGTATCAAACGACGGCAAGGAAACCGAGATAAGCTACGATGAATATCTCACCTTAAGCGAGGTTGCAAGACTGAACTTTGATTTCAAATTAAAATATACGGGTAATGCACTTATTCTTACCGACGAGCTGGTGGCAGGATACATCGCCTACCTTAACGCTCTTGACGATGAGAGTCGGGCAGAGGTCGAGAGGCTGTCGGGCGAGCTTTCGGAGGGGAAGCTTGAGAGGGATGAGTACAATCGCGAAATATACGGGCTTTACTTCTCAAAATACTACCCCGCGATAACCGAATACGAGAGAAGCTCTGCCGTTCCGTTGCTCCGTAATTATTATTATCATAATTATTTAAGTAAAGGTAATTCTAACTACTTATTTATATTTGATGATTATATTACAGGATCCTTCACCGCGAAGGGCGGACTGACCCGCACGTTCTACGGCTTCTACGGTGGGCTGGCTGACGGCAGGGTTATTATGGACGCTGCCTCACAGTCTGATGCCGAGGAGTTGGCAGACCGCTTTATCAGGAGTGCATTCTCGGAGAACAGACACGTTAACGGATACGTTTACTTTATAAACGTTATTACGCTCGTACCCTTTATAGCACTTATGCTTATGGTTGCGGCTCTTCTACCTTATTCTATATTAAGGCTCTGCGGAGTTGAGAGCATATACTCTCTGGGTGCTATGATCAAGATAGTGGGCTCGTTCCTCTGGTTCTCGGGCCTGATATCAGCCCTGCTTACCGTAGTAGGTATGTTTTTCATAAACCAGAATATGATAAACGCCCTGCCGCCTGTGCTCTTCTTCATAGCACTTGCCGTAAGGTCTGTCATATTTGCCATTAATGAGAGCCGACTGTATAAGCAAAGGACAGAGCAGACGGCTTCGGAGGAGGCTTAAATGTTAATTTGTATTGGTGAAATTCTTGCCGATATGATCGGTGAGGAGAAGGACGGAATTACCACCTATGAGAGAAAGGCGGGCGGTGCCCCCTTCAACGTTGCCTGTGCATTGAAGAAATTCGGTGCGTCGGTTAAGTTTGTGGGCAGCGTCGGTGACGATCTCATCGGTCAGTTCCTTATTAAGTATGCCAAGGACTTTGGTATGGACACCACCTATATTCATCAGAATAAGGAGCGTAATACCACGTTGGCGTTCGTTGAATTGAATACGGAGGGCGAGCGTGCCTTCTGCTTCTACCGCAAGAATACGGCGGACTACTGTATGCCCGCAGTAAGCGATGAGCTGTTAGGCTCGGCTGATACCGTATGCATCGGCTCGCTTATGCTGGCAGACGCCGACTGTGTGGAATACGCCCTGAATATTATAAAGCGTGCCCACGCCCTCGGCAAGACGGTTGCCTTTGACGTGAATTACCGCACTGACATCTTCAGGGATAAGGAGAGTGCGTTGGCAGCCTATAAGAGAATTCTTGCTTGTGCGGATATCGTTAAGTTCTCGGAGGATGAGGTTGAAACCTTCGGCGAGGATTACGTAAGCTCGCTTAATGACAAGCTGGTTCTCATAACCTTGGGTAAGGAGGGCAGCGAGTGGCGTTATTGCGGTAATGCCGGCAGAGTCCCCACCATCAGCGTAAAGCCTGTTGATACAACGGGTGCGGGGGACGCCTTCTTTGCAGGAGCACTCTCGGTTCTTGATAAGAACACGGGACGCCCGCTGACCGACGAGGTGCTTAATTCGGCACTCAGATTCGGCAATATTGCAGGTGCATTAAATACCACCGGCCGCGGTGCTATAGATAACCTGCCTGATTTGGACACTATAAATAATTATCTATAAAAGGAAGGAGCAAAAATGAAAAATTGGTATAAGATCATAGCATTCGCATTGATTTGCGTAATGAGTTTTTCATTAGTAGCGTGTAGCTTTGACGGAAATAAGGATCAGACCGTCAATATGGGAGGCGAGCCCGGCGGCCCCTCCGCGTCGGAGAATCTCTCCGGCGGCACACAGAACGGTCAGCTTGGTAATCTTGGTAATACCGACGTAACCTTCACCGACGTAACTCTCAATCAGCCTACGGCAAGCGACGTAAGCCTTGAGAGCACGAAGGATACTTTCACACTCTCCGAGATCAGCTACGCTGCTGATGAGAGCTTCGTTTACACCTCTACCGTTTCCTTCGAGAGCGGTGTTGCGGCGGGCCTTGTCTTCGGTGGCGAGGACGGCGTTCACTACTGGGTGTTCAACGTTGACAGAGAGGCTAACAGAGTTAAGCTGATTTACTTTACCGTTTTTGAGGGTAAGGTAACTGCAACCGAGCTTCTCACTGACTACTTTATCGGTAACGACAAGATGACCGACAGCGAAAGACGTCTTGTGGGCGATAAGGTAAGAAATATCGATAAGGTTCAGCTCAAGGTTATCATCACTCCCGAGGAGGATGGCACCTACGCAGAGTTCTATGCTGACAATATCCGCAGATTCGGTATTGACAATACCATCGAGCTCGGCTCTCTTGAGAAGCTTCCCGAGGGCGTTGCCTACGAGGGCGGCAGCATCGGCTTCAACTGCTTCAGCTCCAAGGTTAAGTTCGCAGATATCTACTACGGTAAGAGCGATTATTCCTTCTATACCGAGCTTTACCGTAACCAGTATCATTTCTCTCAGTACGCACATTGGAACAATGACCCCAACGGTCTTATTTACTACGACGGCTACTATCATCTCTACTATCAGCATCACCCTTATAACAACTATTGGGGCGAGATGTATTGGGGACACGCAAGAAGCCGCGACCTTGCACATTGGGAGCTTCTTCCCATATGTCTCTTCCCCGATGAGGATTGGGGCGAGGGTGTCGGCTATATGTGGTCGGGCTCGGCTTACGAGTACAGACTCGGCGACAGCGACGTGATTGACAGCTTCAATTGGTTCCCGAGCGGCGAGGGCAACGGTATTATCGCCTTCTACACCCGTGACGGCGGCAGACAGGATCAGATGATTATGTCCTCTGATGACGGCGGTATGACCTGGACGAAGCGTAAGATGATTCCTCAGGACGTGGCTACCGCATCCAACGGCATTTATCACAAGATCGCCTGCCGAGATCCCAAGGTCTTCCCTGTAGCATTTGATGAAAACGGCAAGACCACCGCGTGGGGTATGGCTCTTACAGGCCAGCAGGAGAATAAGGTATGGTTCCTTAAGTCCACTAACCTCTGGGATTGGTCCTATGCAGGACAGTTTGATTCAATTGCTCCCGAGTGCCCCGACGTTATGACTCTTACCGCCGATGACGGGGAGACATACACCGTAATGACTCTTACCTCAAGAGAGTACATAGTCGGTAGGATGAATTACGACGGCAACAGCATCACCTTTACCGATAAGGACGGCGGTGCCATCGATCAGGGCGATATTCAGAGAATGGAGTACGGCACCGACTCCTATGCGGCACAGAGCTTCAGCATCAGAGATGAGTCCAGCGACTACTTCGGCAAGACCGTAACGATGCATTGGTTCGCAGGCGTTCCCGCAGATACCGACAGCGGCATTTACGCTAATGCAAGAAAGGTATGGAACGGCTCGGGTATGACAATTCCCGTTATCCTGGGACTTGCTGCCGAGGGCGACGGATATATCCTTACCCAGACTCCTATAGTGAAGGACAGCACAGCCTTTACAAAGGAAAATCTCCTTACCGTAAACGGTCAGAGGCTTGACGCAGGCTCTGACAACCTTCTTGCAGGAGTTAATACACACATCTTTGAGATGATTCTCAATATTGATAACCCGAACAACGAGCCCATTTCCCTCAAGATCAACCTAAGCGAGGACGAGTATACCGAGATCGGATGGAATAAGGACGAGGGCTACTTCGTAGACCGTAGATTCACCTCCTCCGCAGGACTTAACATCAAGGATTATCGCTTCAGATACACCTCCGGCCCCAGAGATTTCGGCAAGCAGGACTTCTACATCCTCTCGGATAACGGCGGCGTCGAGGTATTCTGCGACGATTTCAAGATTCCCTTCTTCCTCCTTACTCTTGCTTCTCCCTACTCGGTAGGTGCAGAGCTGTCGGTTGGAGGCGAGGTTACCGTCGACAGCCTTGTGCTTAACGAGATCGCGTCGGTATGGCGTGAGGGCGAGGGCGTTGAGGGCGAGACCGTTCTTTACGTCAGCGACGAGAGCGTTGAGCTTGACACAGGCCTCACCACCGAAAAGCAGCTTATGGCATACTCCACCTCAGGCGATGAGATCAAGTGGGAGCTTACCGAGGGCGAGGGCATCGTTTCTCTTGAAAATACTACCGGCGGCGTTGTCGTCAAGGCACTTAAGGTAGGCAAGGCGACTCTTACCGTCACCTGCGGTAATCAGCAGAAGGTGATTGAGGTTGCGGTCTACTCCGGCGAGCCCGACTCGGATATTGAATTCAGCAGTGAGGGCATTATCTCGGGCAGCTGGATCGCAAAGGATTCTGATATTATAGCAACCAGCCCTGCGGGTGACGGATATATTCTGTCCACCGAGAGTGCGGCTGACTTCAACTGCTCCGTATCCTTCTCTCTTGATGCCGTGGCTGCGGCCTTCATCTTCAGAGCAAGCGAGGATATGAGCCAGTACATCATCTTCAACTACGACAACAACGAGAGAATCGTTAAGATGTGGTCGCCAAACGGCGAGATCGGCAGAGCAAGTGCTCCCGACGTCAACACAAATAACGTGGTTCTCAGAGTTGAGGCAAACGGCAGATCGATAAAGGGCTACATCAACGGCCGTCTGGTTATTGATACCGTTCTCGCAGAGAACGAGCCTACCGAGGGATTCTTCGGACTTAACGTATTCTCGGGTAAGGCGACCTTCAAGTCGGTCGTAAGCTTTAACGATCAGTACACCTATAACGGTACGGGCAGCCTTACCGTTGTGGGAGATTCCAAGCAGGTTATAACCGCCCTTTACAACAAGACCGCCAAGAATACCAAGGTAGACCGTGCGTTCTATACCAGCGACGGCAGAAATCTTGTAATTGATGCGGCGTACTTTGAGCTTTTGCCCGTTGGAACCTACACCTTCAAGGCTGTGGGCGGTGCGAGTGCGTACGAGTTCACCGTAACCGTTACCGCGGTCACCGAGACCACATTAAAGGATATTACAATTCAGAGAGGCTGTAATGCAGTCGTTTATTTAGGCAACGTTGAGGTAGCGTCGGTTACTCTTAACGGCACCCAGCTTACAGCAGAGCAGTACGGCATAGACAATCTTATGATGACAATAGATGCAGACCTTCTGACACTTGACAGCAACGTAATTGTGATCAACGGCGACAAGGAGATTACCGTAACGCTGGTTGATTAACCCGCCAGACGCCGAATGCGTGCTTCCCGCGGAAGCACGCACGGCGGTGAGCTTATTATTTGAAAAATGGAAACTACAATTAAGGACGTAGCAAAATACGCAGGGGTTGGAGTAGGTACTGTTTCGAGAGTTATCAACAACGAGAAATCAGTAGGCGAAAAAACCAGAAAAAAGGTGCTGGAGGCGATGAAGGCACTTAACTATTCCAGAAATAATATGGCGTTTCGTTTAAGAAAGAATGAAACGCGTATAATTGCCCTTTTAGTACCCGTTATCAATCATCCGTTCTTTGCAAAGCTTGCCTATTACATTGAGGACGAGGCCAGCAATTTCGGATATTCGGTGCTTCTCGTATCCTCACAGCAGAAGGTTGAGCGAGAGACCGAGATCATCACCAGGATCACACACAGAGAGGTTGACGGTGCGGTATTCGTTACCCACTATATGCACGAGGAGGAGGAGCTTAAGAAATGCCCCATCGTGTCTATAGACCGTACCTTCGGCGAGAATATCCCCTACGTCACCAGTGATAACTACGACGCCACGAAAAACGCCGTCAATTATATGATAGAGCGTGGGGCCGAGAGGGTTGGATTTATCGGATCAAAGCCGATAGTCACCTCCGAGGTGTCCGAGAGGGAGCGTGCATATCTCGACGCTATGGCCGAGCATAATATGACGCCCCGCATCGTAAACGAGGTTATCCAGCACGGTGAGGAGGCGGTGGTCGTCCAGAACTTCCTTGAAAAATATAAGGACGTTGACGGCGTATTCGTCTCGGGCTACACCCTGTCCCAGTTCTTCTATGAGGCGGCGATTGATATGGGTAAGAAAATTCCCGACGAGCTGCAGATAATATCATACGACGGTATTTTCAAGCAGTGGGGCATCAGCAACATCACCAGCGTAGAGCAGCCCATCGAGGAGATGGCAAGACAGGTCGTCAGACTGCTCATCAAGAAGATACATAACGAGGAGACCTGTCACAGAACGGTGCTGAAAACGAAATTCGTTCTCGGCAAAACAACAAAATAGTCAAACGTTATTTTGATAATAAAAAAAATATTATAAAGGAGAAAAACAATGAAAAAGCTTCTACTTTCAATTACTTCACTTATGCTTGTGCTTATTATGATGTTCGGCATGACCGCTTGTAATTTCGGCTCCGGCACAGGCGACGGCACAGGTGACGGCACAGGCAACGGCGGTGGCGAGGCACCTCCTACCGATTCCGACGGCAACACCATCGTAAAGATTATGTTCCACGTTGACAAGAGCTCTACCGAGGGTCAGGCTTATCAGAAGAGAATCAACGCCTTCAACGCGGCATATAAGGATAAGGGCATCAAGGCTCAGGCTATCTTCAAGGCTCGTTCGGCAGGTGCATCCGGCTACGAGACCGAGCTTCAGAACAATCAGCTTGAGGGTACTCTTGCAGACATCATCACCTTCGACGCACCTAACACCGCCGCATACGCAAGTGCAGATCTTCTTTACGACATCACCGACCTTATCCCTGCAGAGGATCAGGAAAAGTTCTATTCGCTTAACAAGTACGAGGGCAGACTCTACGGTCTTCCCATTCAGGAATCCAGTGCAGGCTTCTTCTACAACAAGAAGATCTTCCGCGATGCAGGCATCGACGTAAGCGGCTACACCGCAGAGAACCCCTGGACTCTCGATCAGTTCAAGGACGTTTGTGCAAGACTTAAGTCCCACGGCGTTACCGCAGTAGATATGCGTATCGACGCTACCAAGGACGAGACCGCACCCTATCTTCTTTATCCCTTCATTTATGCAACCGGCGGCAGCTTCGTTTCTGACGACGGCTACACCGCAAAGGGCTATTACAACTCTGCTGCAACCGCACAGGGCTTCCAGTTCATTAAGGATCTTATTGACGCAGGCTACACCTCCTACGCTATCGGTGCAACCGATTTCTTCACCGGTAAGGTTGGTATGTACCTCTCCTCCGGCTGGACTATTCCCGATCTTGATAACAAGTACAGAGAGAGCTTTGCTTCCCGCGACGACTGGGGCCTTCTTCCTTATCCCAAGGGTGTAGAGGCTGCAAGTGCTACCGGTAGCTGGTCCTACGCTATCACCAACAACCACCACACCGACAAGACCGCTACTCTTGAGCTTCTTAAGTGGATGACCTCCGCAGAGAGCTCTGAGGCTATTACCAATGCGACCGGTATGATCCCCGCACGTCGCGACGTGGTTAAAAACTATGAGGCTGGCTCGCCCGAGTACACTCTTATGAAGCAGCTCGAGCTCAGCGGTAAGGAGCGTCCCGTAACCGTTGCATACCCCACCTTCTCCACCACCTTCAACCAGGTTATCTTCGGTCTTGGTAACGGCAACGTAAGCGAGCTTCTTAACAACGCTACCAACACCCTCCAGGATGCGATGGATAAAATCAAAAATCGTAAATAATACTTTACATTTCACAAAGAAAATAGCTTCTAAATGAAAAAATGACTAATTCATCATTAATAATTTTAGGATTATTTGCAGCCGCCTTCTGTGGCTTTGCCATCTATGACTTAGCCACAGCGAAGGGGCGTAAGGAGGTTTACCGCGTTAAATCCTCGGTGACAGCCTACCTTATGCTTCTTCCGTCGGTGGGTCTTGCCTTTCTGTTTATATTATTACCTATATTATATTCGTTAGGCTATGCATTTACAGATTACTATTTACTTAAGCCTAATGATATAGGCTTCGTATTTCTTGATAATTTTAAGGAGCTTATCGAGGAGATTTCCCAGAAGGGAATGCTCTATAACGCAATTAAGAATACGCTTACCTTCGTTGTGGGGGTTGTTCCTTTACAGATAGGCCTTGCTCTTCTGCTCGCCCTGTTTGTAAACCGCCCCGGCTTCGGCAGTAAGATATTCAAGGTTTGCTTCTTCGCACCCGTAGTTATCTCGCTCTCTGTTACTGCATTCCTTTGGGAGCAGATACTCGCACCCGGCGAGGGCGGACTTCTTAATTCAATGCTGGCTCTGTTCAACATACCTCCCCACGACTGGCTTCGTGATCCCGAGACGGCAATGCCCTGCATCATCGTGCTCAGTGCCTGGCAGGGCTGCGGTTATCAGATGCTTATATTTCTCTCGGGTCTTTCCAATATCAGAAAGGATCTTTACGAGGCCGCATCTCTTGACGGAGCAAACTGGTGGCATCAGTTCTGGAACGTGACCTGGGTGGGACTTCGCTCCACCTTCGTTTACATACTCATCACCGTATTTATCGGTGCGTGCAGAATTATGACCCAGCCGATGCTGATGACGGGATATATGAGCCATACCGTAACCCTGTCCTACTATATGTATAACCTGGGTTATACCGAGCGTATGGTTGGCGAGTCTTCGGCAGTAGCTCTGCTTATGACTATATTCATCGGCGGAATAACGCTTATACAACGCCGAGCGTTCAGGGAGAAGTGATATGGATAAGAGAATAAAGGATCTACCTAATTTCAGACCCAACAAGGCACCCGCTAAGAAGGCGGTAAAGGAAGTGGTATACCACGTTGTGGGTATAGTTTTATCCCTTGCCTTCATTCTTCCCATTCTCTATATGCTTGCTACCTCCACAAAGAGCGAGCTGGCATACGCCGAGAGCATCGGAACGCTTAATATGTTCCTTCCCGATTTTGCAAACTCGGGCATCGCCTTTGAGAACTACAAGAGCGTGCTTATCAATTACGACATCTGGAAATACGCGTTGAACAGCTTTATCTACGCGGCGATAGTTATCCTGCTTAACATACTGGTAAACGGACTTGCGGGCTACGTTATGGCGAAGCTTGCCTTCCCGGGCAAGAGGCTGCTTTCTTTTATGATAATATTCCTTATCGTCGTACCCGTTGAGACCTCTATTATTCCCCTGTACTCCATCGTTAAGATAATGCTTGGATTAAAGCAGCAGATGTCCGTGCTGGGCGTAATACTCCCCGCGGCGATAAGCATATTCAACGTATTTCTCTTTATGCAGTTCTTCCAGAATATTCCGAAGGAATACGAGGAGGCTGCACGCATCGACGGTGCAAGCACTCTTGGAGTATTCTTCAAGGTAATTATGCCACTGTCGAAGCCCATACTTGCAACCGTAGCGGTATTCTGCTTCATCGGAGTATGGAACGACTACCTCTGGCCCTCGATGATATTGCCCTCTGCGGACGACGGCAGCTGGCCGCTTCTTCCCATACAGACGGCACTTATCACCATAAAGAGCATAGAGGGCATCACCACCGGCGAGATTATGGCTTCGCTGGTAATTACGAGTATTCCCATTTTCGTAACCTACGTTGCGGCACAAAAATACATTGTTCAGGGCTTTGGTACGTCCGGCCTTAAAATGTGAGGACCTTATGAAATTAAAAAGAATTATAGCACTTTCTCTGGTTTTTGTTATGATGTTCGGTCTTCTGACGGGTTGCAACCTGTTCAAGAAGCCTGACCAGAATCAGGGTGATAACAATAACAACAATAATAACAATAATAACGGCTCCAATACGGACAACGACACGGAGGAGAAGAGCACTCTCGTTCTGAATTATTCGCTTGATGAGTCCGACGGTAATCTTGCCAAGGAGTCGGTAAGCGGCGTTGACTATAAGATAAACTACGTATTCAACGAGGAGAACGCAGACACCCTCTTCAAGGAGCCTAACGATCCTCTGAGAAGACCCGGTGTAAAGGGCAACGCTCTCTATATGGACGGCTTCTCCAACAACATTGTTAACAGGGACTTCGTTACTCCCGACTCGGCATTCACTATGTCCGCCTGGGTAGCCCCCAGAGTGTTTGAGAACATCGTTCATTACGACGGTGCCTCCGACGCTGCGGGACACACCCGCATGACCTCTATCATCAACAAGGGCGATATTGAGATGTGCGAGGGCTTCCTTCTCGGCTACGGCAGACTCGGTCTCTGGGGCATCCAGATGGCTCTGCACAGCGAGGAGACCGGCGAGGACTTCGTTGTTGGCTTCTACGATCCCATCAATGCACTTCCTCTTTACGAGTGGTCTCACGTTGCAGTGACCTTCGACGGTGCGACGGGATATATCGCCCTCTTCTATAACGGCGAGAAGGCTTACGAGGCACTTATTCCCGAGCTGGTTTCCACCAGCATCATCTACACCGAGGAGCCTCTTCGCATCGGTGCTTACGTCACCCCCCAGATAGAGTTCGGTATCAAGAGACAGATGATCTCCGGCCTTCTTGACGAGGTGCGGATCTACTCCTCCTCTCTCACACCTAAAGAGGTTGCAGAGATTTACCAGGACACAGATTCAGAGGGTCAGCATCCCGAGCTTGACTTCAAGGACATCGCACTTGATTCCTCGGTTTACGAGGGAGACCGTTACCGTCCTCAGTACCACGCCATTCCTCCTGCAGTATGGATGAATGAGCCTCACTCTCCATTCTATTACAAGGGAATGTATCACGTATTCTATCAGCATAATCCTGCAGGCCCCTATTGGTCGCAGATCCGCTGGGGACATATCGTAAGTAAGGATATGATCCATTGGGAGTACGTTAAGGATGCAGTCGTTCCCACCGCGGGCATCTGTCCCGAGGGCATCTGGACGGGTGGTGCCTGCATCGGCCCCGACGGCACACCCTGGCTTGCCATTACCGCAGGTACTAATCAGTACGGTAATCCTAACCACGGCGGTCAGAACGTTGCCTTTGCCCACGCGGCAGATCCCAACGACCCCTATCTTGCCGAGTGGGTAGTAGAGGATAAGCTGGTTATCACTCAGCCCAACGATAACTCTCAGGGCGAGAGAGAGCAGTTCCGCGATCCCTTCGTCTGGTATGACGACGGCGTATATTATATGATGGTTTCCACCTCTATTCCCGGTGCGGGCGGCTCTGCCGTTATCTACACCTCCGAGAATATGAGAGAATGGGAGCACCGCGGATATCTCTATCAGTGCGACTATAACAGATATCCCGAGCAGGGTGCACATTGGGAGTGCGTAGTAATGCTTCCCATCAGCACCAAGGACGGCTCTCAGACCAAGTACATTCTCTTTGACTGTCCCCAGTACACCGTAGACGGCTATACCGTTGAGTGCTACTATTGGATCGGTACCTTTGATAAGGCTACCTGCAGATTTATTGCAGACGACGACCAGCCGAAGCTCTTTGACCTCGGCCGTGGCGTATACACAGGTCAGAACGGATATTGCTTCCTTACCGAGGAGGATATTGCGGCAGGTAAGACCGATTATGAGGATGGCAGAACGGTTATTTACGCTATTGCTCAGGGTAAGGATGCGGGTACGGCACAGAACTACACCGCAGGCTGGGCACACAACTTTGCAATTCCTCTTGAGCTCTGGCTCTCCGACGATGGCACCGAGGTTATCCGCGAGCCCATCAAGGAAATTGAGAGCCTGAGAGAGGAGACCCTCTTCGACTATAGTGGCGATGGCCTTACTGCCGATGAGGTTAACGCCGAGATCTCGGATATCCGCGGTGATATGCTTGAGATCCACGCAAAGATTACCCTTGATCCTACCGCACCCGAGTATTCTGCGGGTATGTACGTAAGATACAATCCTACCGTCGTTGACGGCAGAACCGAACGCTCGGAGATCAGATTCTTCAACGGTGGCGTTCTGGTTGAGAGAAACCAGTCCTCGCTTCTTGATTACGTTAACCGTCAGCCCAGCCACACCTGGGATCGCGTTAAGAAGGAGTACGAGGTAACGATCCTTATTGACCGCTCTATGCTGGAGGTTTACGTTGACGGAGTTATCAGCTTCACAACGAGAATCTATCCCAGATACGGCGATTCCGACTATCTTAAGGTATTTGACAACAATGCAAACATTAAGTTTACCGAGCTTCATATCTACCGTATGGGCAGTGCCTACAGCGATACTGTAACACCTCCTTATTACGGCAATATGGGTAATCTCGGTGACTAAAGGGAGGCCATATGCGTAAAATAACAATTTCAATAATAAGCATTCTGTGCGTAATATTTTTATGTGTTGGCTTATCAAGCTGTAAGTGGCTTAAGCCCGATCAGGGAGATACCCCCAAGCCTGATCCCAAGCCCGATCCCAAGCCCGACGTCGGCACCGTTATTCCCCTGATTAACGGCGGATTTGAGTCTGCCGACCTGTCGGGATGGACTATTGAGTACGGTGATGCCTTCAACGACGATTGCATCTCCTCCCAGAAGACCTTTATGTTCGCAAACGATGCGAACAACAATATCCTGTCTATCAATCAGACGGGCAACTGGTATCTTACCGGTAAGGGCTTCCACGGTAAATATTCGGGTGCGAGAACGGGTGCTATCCGTTCGGCAAGCTTCACTGCTCCCGAGGACGGCGTGGTCAGCATAAAGCTGGCGGGCGGTGCTCTTACGGTAGGTAAGGGAACCGGTGCTCCCGAGAAGGCAAAGGAAAAGCTCTGCTACGTTGGCTTCTATCTTGCAGAGAACGATCAGCTTATCGCAATGCAGACCAACGAGTATTTCCACGAGCATACTGAGGAATATATCATTCCCGAGAGATATGCTACGGGTGTATACAACACAGACAACTTCTATGAGTACTACCTTGACCTGTCCGACTATGCAGGCGAGGAGATCTACATCAGAATAGTAGATAACGATGAAAGCTACTATTACGGCTATATCGCAGTAGACGATATCAGAATCGGTGAGGGTGCCGAGCCTCAGACTGAGGGCAGCTTCTTCACCAAGGTTATCGACTATGAGACCGAAGCAATCGCTCCCTCCATTTACGAGATTGCAAACGGCGGCTTTGAGCTTGGCTCGCTTGCAGGCTGGACTGTGGTTGAGGGCGAGGCCTTCTCTAACGAGGGTGTAAACAGCGAGAACGTGTGGTGGAATGAGAATATCACCTACTCCCGCGACGGCGATTTCCATTACGGAATGTATATGCCCTCTGCAACGGGCGTTATGCGTTCGACCGAATTCGTGCTTGGCGGCTCGGGCTACATTTCCTATAAGCTTGGCGGCTGCTCGGATAACAGCAAGGCGTATATCAGATTTATGGTAGTACGCGAGGGCGAGGCGGTTGAGGTTGCCAGATACTCTAACTTCAAGTACTGGAATTATCAGTTCCCCTTCGTTCCTAACGGAATGAGACTTCTCAATATGGTTCAGTATTACGCAGACCTTTCTAAGTATATTGGCGAGACTATGTATATTGAGGTAGTGGATGAGAATTCCTCCCCCGACGACCTCGGATGCATCACCCTTGACAGCGTTCAGACCTATTGGGAGGAAAAGCCCAACTGGATCGACAGCGAGTCCTATCTTGCTGCATACGAGTCGGATATTATGATTGAGAGCGAGTATCAGATCCCCAACGGTGGATTTGAGACAGGCGACCTTACCGGCTGGACCCTTGAGGGCGAAAAGATCGGTCAGGTAACCAACGCATCCGGCTGGTGGGCAGAGAATCTTCCCTATAACAAGAAGGGTGCATATCTCTTCTCGGGTATCGTGGACGAGGGTGCAGGCGTTCTTGAGCATTACAAGGGCACTCTTACCAGCTCGGCATTCACTGTTGGTGGCTCTGGCTACATCACCTTCCTTCTCGGAGGTGGAGGTAATCCCCTTGAGTGCTACATCTCTATTATCGACGCCGAGAGCGGCGAGGAGCTTGCACGCTATGCAAACAGACTCTTCAACGATAAGGGAATTGGCATAATCAATAACGGAAGTAACCTTGCCAATATGATACTCTATAAGGCAGACCTTAGCGAGTTTATGGGCAGAAGCGTGAAGATCCGCGTGGTTGATAACGCGACAGGCGGCTGGGGTCTTATCACCGTAGACAGCTTCGTCACCTATTACACCGACGCGTCCGTAGTTCCCTCTAAGGCAAACGAGGCTGTGGATATCAAGCCTCAGCCCATTCCCGATACCCTTCTCGGTGAGAACGATCCCTACCAGGTGCTTAACGGCGACTTTGAGTCGGGCGACCTTACAGGCTGGACTCTTGAAACGACTATGGGCGATACCGAAATGGGATACGTTTCCGGACAGGACGTTTTCTGGAAGAATGCCGACAAGCCTTATAATAAGGACGGCTCATTCCTCTTTACCGGTATCGAGGACGTTAACGGCTGGATGGAGGGAGCAACCGGAACCCTTACCAGCTCAAGCTTCACTATCGGCGGATGCGGCTTTATCACCTTCAAGCTTGGCGGCGGCTACAATGCCGAGTGCTATATTGAAATCGTGGATGCTTCCACCGACGAGGCTGTTGCAAGGTATCATAACGACAATGCGGATAGCAACGAGGGCCGTATGTTCCAGTTCAAGGCCGATCTTACTCAGTATATGGGCAGAGAGGTTTATATCAGAGTTGTGGATAACGCCTCCAACGCTTGGGGCTGCCTTGCAGTAGACAGCTTTATCACTCATTATGAATCCGCTGAGGATATTCCCGAGGCAACACTTATTGATAATAAGCTTAATTAATAATTAAGATTATTAATAAATTTAATTATGAGGAGAGCAAAAATGAAAAAATTAATTCTTTCACTGACGTTCGTTTTATTGATCTGTGCTCTTTTATCCGTCCTTTCCGGCTGTACCATTCTCGGTACGCTTATCGGCGGGGGACAGGAGGAACACACTCATAACTACACCTATGAAATCACGAAATCCCCCTCTTGCTCTGAAGAGGGAGAGAAGACCTACACCTGTTACTGTGGCGACAGCTACACCGAGGCTATCAGTAAGATGTCTCATACAGGTGTGACCATTTCCGCAAAATCCCCCACCTGTACCGAGGACGGTAATACCGCGGGTAAGCAGTGCTCTGTTTGTGAAGAGTACATCGTTACTCCCGAGGTGATTCCCGCATTAGGTCACGTTGAGACCGAGCCCGTAACCGAAAATCAGGTTGACGCTACCTGTGCTAACGAGGGCTCTTATGATATCGTGGTTTACTGTGCTACCTGTAAGAAGGCAATCAGCACCGAAACCGTTACCACCGATAAGCTCGGTCACACCGAGGTTGTTGACGCGGCGGTTGAGCCCACCTGTATCGAGGAGGGTAAGACCGAGGGTAAGCATTGCTCGGTATGTGACGAGGTCATCGTAGCACAGACCGTAATTGAGGCTACCGGCCACCGGCATTCCGAGGAATGGAAGAGCGACTCGCTTCAGCATTGGCACGAGTGTCATTGCGGAGATAAGAGCGACCTTGCGGATCACAGCTTCACCGATGCAACCGATACCGCCTGCGACTGTGGCTTTACGAGAGAGGTAGCTCCCTCCGTATCCGCGGCAGAGGTAGTCGTTGAGCTTGATCTCTTCAACCTTGCAAGCAAGGAAAGTCTTTTGATTAACTTTGCGGAAAACGTACTCAATCACAGCAATCTTGCTCTTACGTACTCCGCAACGCTTGACGGTGAGGCACTTGTGCTTGACGGTGCTCTTTACACCCTTGCACTCGGCAAGTACGACGAGAACACCGCCTACGTTTCCTTTAGCATAACCGTTTCCTGCCTTGTAAACGGCGAGGAGGTTAACGTTCAGTATACCTACAAGCTTGGTCTTAAGGATACCTCCGCGTACAGAGTTGCAAACGGTAATTTTGAGAACGGTCTCGACGGATGGACTCTTAACAACACCGAGGGCGAGGCTCCCTTCGCAGGTATTGACGAAAAGACTCACTTCTGGAACGAAGGATATCCTATGTTTAACGTAGGTAAGTATTTCTCTGCTTATGCTGACGGTGCTGCAGAGTCCTCTCAGGGTACTCTTGCATCCCCCTATTTCGTAGTAAACAGCGACTTCGCTACCTATATGCTCGGCGGTGGCGGAAACCACAATGTATACATCACTATTGAGAACAAGGACGGCGAGGTTCTTGCACTCTTCCGTAACACCAAGTTTGCTGACCTTCCCGCAGGTGATTTCTCCGTTGAGGAAAAACGCGAGATGATCGGTAATACCGTATTCCTTGCTAACTTCGTTACCTACAAGGTAAGCCTTGAGGCATACAAGGGAGAGGAAATCAGATTCGTTATTCACGATCACGCTTCCTCCGGCTGGGGCGTCGTATACTTTGACGAGCTCAACACCTACTACACCTCCGAGGATGCTATTCCCGAGGATGCAATTCTCGCAGAGAATCTTCTTGCGAGCAAGGACGCTCTTAATGCAGAGCTTGCTCTTGAGATTACCGAGCAGGGCGATTACACCGCAGATTCTTATAACGTATACGTAGCAAAGCTCAATGCTGCAAAGGCTCTCGTTAATGATATCGCGGCTACTCAGGCAATGGTAGATAAAGCCGTTGCGGCTCTTACCGAAGCACGCGAGGCACTTACCGTAAGGCCCGTTCTTGAGGTAGAGGACGCTAACAAGTCCTTCAGACTTGCCTCCGGCGAGGGCAAGGAAATCACTCTTGCAGATCTCATCAACTTAAACGGTCTTTCCAACATTTCCTACACGCTTGCGGCAAGCAGCGAGGCAATTACTCTCAGCCCCATCGCTGACGGTAAGTTCACCGTCACAGCAGGTGTTGTAGCCGAGGCTACCGACGCTACCGTGACTATAACCGTTCTTTACGGTGAGACCGTAAAGCTTGAGCTTGAGCTTTCGGTTAAGATCACGAACGACAAGGCACCTACCGTGCTTTCGGGAGAGGTTAATAAGAGCTACGATATCTTTGAGCTTGATAACAAGACCGACGTCACCCTCGACCTCTCCACCAACGTAGACAACGCAGGCAATCTTGCACTCAACTACTACGTAAACGGCGTTGCAGTTGACGGTTCTCTTTACACCTTCACCTTCGGTGAATATACCGATGCAGCTACAGTTGTAGAGCTTACCGTAACCGTTTCCTACGTGGCAAACGATAAGGAGCAGTCTGTTGAATATATCTACAAGCTTTCCATTAAGGATACTACCGATTACAGACTTGAAAACGGCGGCTTTGAGAACGGTCTTGAGGGCTGGACTCAGGTTGGCAACATCGGTGGCACCGCCTCTGATACTCACTACTGGGTAAACGATCCCGAGGTTCCCGCAGGCTTTGAATTCGGACTTGACGGCGAGAAGATGTTCTCCGCATACGCTCCCGGTGCTACCGAGGCGGCAGTAGGTACTCTTACCTCCTCCAGCTTCAAGGTTGGTGGCTCGGGCTTCGTAACCTTCAAGCTCGGTGCGATGAGAGACGGAAACTACGTTTACGTTGACATTGTTGATGCTGAAACCAAGCAGATTCTTGCCCGCTACTACAACGGCCTGTGGGCAGAAAGAACCGATGACGTAAAGAGCGGCTGCACCCTTATCGCCTACAAGGCAGACCTCTCCGCCTTCGCAGGCAAGGAGGTATTCTTCCGCATCAGTGATAACGCGGACAGCGGCTACGGTCTCTTCTTCGCAGATAGTTTCATTACATATTATGAGAGCGAGCCTGATGGCTTCAACATGGCAACTCCCGTAGAATATGAGATTGGCGGCACCATTTACGACGTATTCAACGGCGGCTTTGAGCTCGGCGGTCTTCAGGGCTGGTGGAACAACGGCGAAATCGGCCTTGTCACCGACGCATTCGGATACTGGGCAGACAATATTGAGTACGGCAAGCACGGCAACTACCTCTTCACCGGTGTAGAGAGCTTTGGTGCTGACACTATGAGAGAGGGCAATAAGGGTACTCTTACCAGCTCGGTATTTGAGATCGGCGGCACGGGCTACATCTCCTTCCTTCTCGGCGGCGGCGGACACGAGCTTTGCTACGTTCAGATAGTTGACGCTGTAACGGGTGAGGTTCTTGCAAGATACCATCAGCAGGCACAGCAGGATGCTAAGCTTATTCAGTACGTTGCAGATCTTTCCGCACATATCGGCAAGACCGCAAGAATTCAGGTGGTTGACCTTGCTTCCAGCGATTGGGGC
>JAZNWM010000238.1:0-5884 GCA_045593345.1 Eubacteriales bacterium | reverse complement strand
TGTAATTGATGGTGTAGGCGTCGAGGAAATAGCTGCTAGTGGACTCGGGATAAAAGCCGAACTTCTCGTAGAACTTGCCGAAAACGTCGTCGACGATCTGACGCTTGGTCTCCTCGTCAAACATCCAGATGCAAAAATCCTCGGTGTGATACTTCGCCCGAAACTCGGGGCAAGGCAAACCGAGAAGCGAAAGACCGATCTCGTCGCCGTACTTCTCGTGCTCCTCCTTCGCAAGCTCGATTATCACGTCAGAGAAGAGGGATGCGTAGGTTATCTGAATTGTGGTTTTTAAGCCGTATTTGTGTGCCGTATCCTGCTGAAATCTGAAAATCTCCAGCGACTCGTCACGAACGCCCTTGGCACCCCCGAGGGCCTTTTCAGCATACTCGGGAGACAGCTCGGGACGGTGAATAATGTTAACAATAAACTTGTTTTCCATCGTTTTTACCCTAAAATGTCAAGTTTGATTTACAATTATTTAAGAATTACGCTGGTATATCCGTCAAGCGTAAGCATATTTCCTTCAAGAGTAGCACTACCAAGACCGACGAAATCGCAGACCTCTGCAAAGCTATAACCGTCAAGTCCGCTGCAAGCAGAGAGGTCGATTGTAATAGGCTCTAAGGAGTTATTGTGGAATATGCCGAGAACCTCGTCCTTATAATCAACCCTGAATCCACCCATATTCTTGTTATCGGAAATTACCGCGGTATAGTCGCCGCGTGCGATTGCGGAATACTTATTGCGTATGCTGATCAGCTTTGAATAATGATTAAGCATACTTGTGCTATCCTCAAGCTGAAGGGCTACGTTGGTAAGAATCTGTCCACGGCTGGGATAGGTGGTACCCTCGGGATTCTCTATGGTATCACCGTCGCCCCAAAGCATTGCCAGGCGGCGGTTTGCATCGGTATTCGCACTACCCCTCGAGCCCTTGATTCCAATCTCCTCACCATAGTAGATGAAGGGAGAGCCGGGAGAAAGGAGATAGAGGTTAGCAAGTATCTTCATCTGCTCGGGGTAAATGAACGCACCGGCGATTCTGTCCTGGTCGTGATTTGACAGGAACTGAATGGGCATACCGTCGGGATTAGCTGCCTGAACCTTGTCCTGATATTTTTCAATATACTTCAAAAAGGCGTTAAGATCCTTGCTCTTCGCGGCGGATGCTCCCAAGCTTTCTGCACCCGACATAGCAAAGTTGAAGCAGTTCAGAGCACCGTAATACTGCATAATTTCACTCTCGGCAGACCAGCACTCACCTACGCAATAAATATCGGGAGAGTGGGAACGAAGCTCGTCCATATACCAATCCCAGAAGTCCGCAGACGCCTTGGTGTCACCGTAATAAATATACTTTATGGCATCAAAGCGGAAGCCGTCAATGCCGAGGTTCAGATAGTATTTTGCTACGTTCAGCATTTCCTCCTTAACCTCGGGATTATCGTAATTAAGCTCGGGCATTGCACCGACGAAATTACATTCAAAGTAGCAATTCACGCCGGAAATCTTCTGATAGGTTCTGCCGCCCACACGCTCGTCAGCAGTAGCACAGGAATAATAATCGTAATACTTGTTGGAGGTGTCCCCGTTTCTTCTTGATTTTACGAACTCCTTGAACCATAAATGCTGATCGGAGGTGTGGTTAAGAACAAGGTCGAGAATGACCTTAACGTTACGCTGATGACAAATTTCAACAAGCTCCTTAAGATCCTGCTCCGTACCGAACTTGGGATCGATCGTATAATAATCCGAGGTGTCGTACTTATGGTAGGTGGGGGATATGAATATGGGAGAAAGCCAGAGACCCTGTACTCCGAGATCGTTTCCCTTGCTGATATCACCATCGTTGAGATAATCCATTCTGTTGATAATGCCTCTGAGATCGCCGATACCATCGCCGTTGCTGTCCGAGAAGGAGCCTACGAAGATCTGATAAAAGGTCCTGTAATTATCGTCTATGGGGTCAACGACGGGATCATCGCCCTTATTCCAACAGGACGTCATTGAAAAAACCGACAAAATCATAACAAGGCAAAGCGTAAAGCCAATTAATCTGTTAAACTTTGTGTTCATTATATTTTTCCTTTAAAGCTTATTGTTCTATCGAGTTGAGCATAGCGTCGTCGATGCTGCCCCACGCACCTGCGGCAGCCTTTACGTAAATGCCGACGACGACGGTGTCGCCCTCGTTGCAGGTGATTTCGATAAAGTCGGTGGTATGCCATACGCTCCACTCGGTGAAGGTTGCGTCGGAGGTGCCTACTATCTCACCGTTGATCTTAACGTAGGCGTATGAGGTATATTCGCCCATATCGCCGCCCATAGTGGAGAGAGCAAACTTATACTTGCCTGCACCGAGATTCTTGATTTCCTGCTCGAGATTGAATTCAACAGCCTCACTGCTCCAGAAATGGAAATGTCTGGTTCCCGTCTGGGAGTCATCAGGCTTATCCATAACCTTAAGCTCGTTTAACTTTTTGGGGAAGGAGGTAGTCCAGCCTGTAGCGTTAAGATCGTCCTCAAAGGACCAGTTCTGAACGTAGTTATATTCAACCATAGAAACGTTGCAGATAGCCTCCATACCGCCTGCGGTACCCTTAATCGTGTACTTTGCAGGACCGTTATTCTTCATTGCGTCGTAGTCAACGTTATGCCATTCAACGTCAATCTCTACCCTGGAGTTGTCATTCATAATAGCGTTGACCTTCTCGGGAAGCTTGATCTCGCCGTTAATGTCAAGGATAAGCGTCGTGTCCTCGATGGCCTCAGCCTTGATCTCAATCTCGTTGCCCTCTCTCACAAGCAAGAACACCTTAAGAGATTCGCGTGCCTTACCGGTAGCATCGAAGAAGGCCTGATTGTCTACCGAGCAGCCGCCGTACCACTGACCTGCATCATCGGGATCATACTCGCCTGAATAGGAGCTTGCCCAACCCGAGCCGTACTGCTCCCAGATAGCAGAGTTGACCTCCCAGCTCTCACCGCCGACGGAGATCCAGGTTCCCTCCCAGTAGCAAATACCGATACAGCTCTTCATATCGTTTACCGCCGTATCAACAAGCTCTCTGATATGATTTGCCTGTCCCTGCTCGGTGAAGGGATAGTTCTTAACACCGTCTGTGCCGCCGTTACCGAAGAAGTCGGTGTCCTCGGTGGTGTTGGCGTAGGCGGTCTCTATAATCATAGTCTTCTTGCCGTAATTATTGGCAACCTTATTAAGAACGGTTGCAAGATTCTCAAGCGTACCGTGCCACGAGGGATAATAAGAGGATGCAAATACATCGTAATCCACGCCGTAGTAATCCAGATTTGCACTGTAGCTCTCGTAGTTGGTTATCTTCTCAGGATTGGTGAAATGAATAGCGATAAGTGCATCGGGGCAAACCTCACGAACAGCCTCGGAGCCCGCCCTCATAAGCTTGGCAATATTCTTCCACTGAGTTTCGCCACACATCTTACCGTTAGTCTCGTTACCGACCTGAACCATTCCGATATCAATGCCGGCGTTAACAAGCTTCTGCAGGCATTCCTTGGTATAAGCATTCAGAGCGTTGGCCTTGGAATCAACGCCCATATACTTCCACGCCTTGGGAGCCATCTGCTTTGCTGGATCGGCCCAAAAGTCGGAGTAATGGAAGTTAACCAACAGCTTCATACCGTATTGGGTAGCTCTCTTACCAACGTTAATAGCATTTTCAATATCACAGTTGCCGCCGCCGTAGCCGTTGCCCTCGGCGTCAAAGGGATCGTTCCATATTCTGACACGTATGTAATTCACACCGTTTTCACTAAGAATCTGGTATACGTCCTTCTCGCTTCCGTCGTGGTCGTAGTATTTAACGCCGCTTGCCTCAAGAGAAGGAACGGCAGAGGCGTCCATACCCATAATAAAATCCTCGGGCATATTTTCTACCTTGCTAACGTAGAGGCTGTCGGATTTAAGGACATTCTTGTCCTTATCCGGATCCTTACAGGAAACGACAGAGCTCAAAATCAAGGTAAGTGCCAGAATTAAAAGTAAAAATGTTGAGATTTTTTTCATAAAATACTCCGTTCCGTCGCATATGCGACAAATTTTATCGGGATTTGCTCATTAAAATTTTATCACTTTTACCATAAAATTTCAATAATACATAGTTAACAAAAATAATTTTGCTATTTTGTCAAGATTAGCCAAGAATAATAGAGCAGGAGGATTGATATTTGTAAAACAAATTTCACATTATTAGTCTATGGATTTTTCTATAAGCAAAGCATTTTTTATCGCAAACAAAGCTTTTTGACTACTATAATTTACATTTCTATTATTTTTTGTTTTGTTTTTAACTTTAATCCGCAACAAGCGTGCGTTTGATTTGTGAAAGCAGTTTGGGATATGATTATCATTTCAGGCCTATACTCCGGCCTCTTCAAGATCGCTTGCCCTCGCTTTTTAATACCGCATTCCGCTATATCCTGCCATTTTTATACATATTTTGTGCATATTACCTAAAAACCTTTATTAAATTTATATGTATTTTTTTCGTTTTGTAGAGTTGATTTTATCTTTACAATATGTTACAATATTATTGCATAAAAATTATTGTGCGTACGCGTTGACTTAAGATAGACCGAACGATGTGACTGTGGGTCAGCGAAATTATTTCAGCCAAGAGGCAAGAGGTATTATAATGATCTACGATTTACAGAAGGCAGATATTTGGAAGCGTGCATCTGCCGGCCTGCTTGATTTCATCCTTACGATGATTCTCGCCACCGGCTTTATGTTCCTTCTCTCACTTGCGGTCGGCACCAACGGCTACACCGAGCAGTATCAGGCACGCCAGGAAATATACGAGGAGAAGTACGGCGTTTCCTTTGACGAGATAGACACCACCGAGAAGTACGAGGCTCTCACCGAGGAGCAGCGTAAGATATTTGACACGGCATTCAACGAGTTTGCCGCCGACGAAGAGGCCATATACCTTTACAATATGCTCTTCCACTCCACCATTATGACCATTTCCATCGGTATGCTGCTTGCCTTCGCCGTTTTGGAGTTCATTGTTCCGCTTATTTTCAAGAATGGACAAACTATCGGTAAGAAGGTCTTCGGGGTGGCGGTAATGCGGCTTGACCACGTAAAGATCACAGCCCCCTTCCTCTTCGTAAGAAATATTCTCGGCAAGTACACCGTCGAGACGATGATACCCATTATTCTCATCATCCTTATCGTATACAATATGGTTGGAGCAATGGGCCCCATCATTATTGCATTGGTTCTTCTCAGTAATATTATTATGATGATCGTTACCAAAACCAACTCGGGCATTCACGATATGCTTGCCAGCACGGTTGTGGTTGACCTTGCGAGTCAGATGATCTTCGACAGCCCCGAGGCCGTCCTTGAATACAAGCAGAAGGTTCACGCCGAGGCGGCGGAAAAATCGTCTTATTAAGATAAGAGTAAAGCGTTCCCTTTTATAACTTTATTTATTGTTTTGCGTTAATCCCCCCTGGGTTACGATATTTATTTTTTTCTTAAAGAAAGGAAGATATATGAAAGTCGAATTGCAAAATCTCACAAAAATCTTCCCCAGCAGGAACAAGAAGTCCGGTGAAGAGGTAATTGCGGTAAACAACTTTACCTTTACCATTCCCGACGGTCAGCTCGTCGGTCTTCTCGGTCCTTCCGGTTGCGGTAAGTCCACTACGCTCTATATGATCAGTGGTCTTCAGCAGCCCTCTGGCGGAAAAATCCTCTTTGGAGAGGACGACGTTACTGACTTACCTGCAGAGAGCAGAGGCGTTGGTCTGGTATTCCAGAACTATGCACTCTATCCTCATATGACGGTAAAGCAGAACATTATGTTCCCCCTTCAGAACCTTAAGGGTCCTGACA
>JAZNWM010000237.1:0-1693 GCA_045593345.1 Eubacteriales bacterium | reverse complement strand
ACTTTCATTTTTAATACCTTTCCTTTCAGTAATATTACTTCTTTCTCCAGGTGATGCGGCCCTTGGAGATATCATAGGGAGATACCTCTACGGTTACTGTGTCACCTACGAGAATTCTGATAAAGTTTTGATGAAGCTTGCCCGAAAGACGTGCCGTAATAATATGGCCGTTGGGCAGTTTAACCTTGAAAAATGCATTAGGAAGTGCTTCCACAACCAGGCAATTTTCAAATTCAATCATATCGTTCTTTGACAAGAAGAATTCCTCCGTTAATCTAATCCTATTTCGGTAAGCAAAATCGGGTCGGATTCGGTGATGGCGATACTGTTTTCATAATGGGCGGATAGCTTTCCGTCCGCAGTGACCACCGTCCAGCCGTCCCTTAGCACTTTAACGTGTTCCGTACCTGCGTTTACCATCGGCTCGATGGCAAGCGTCATACCGGGATACAGCCTTGCACCCCTGCCCGCTCTACCGTAGTTAGGTATCTCGGGTTCCTCGTGCAGCTCGGCACCTACACCGTGACCGGTATAGGTCTTAACCACCGAGAAGCCATTTGAAATGACGAAACTTTCCACCGCGTGTCCAATGTCCCCGATGCGATTGCCGGCCTTACAGACCTTCAACGCCTCATAGAAGCTTTTCTCAGTGACAGAGATCAGCCTCAGAGCCTCATCGCTTACCTTGCCGACAGCAAACGTACGTGCACTGTCGCCATTATAGCCGCGGAAGCGAGCTCCGACATCGACCTTCACAATATCTCCCTCCTGAATAATTACCTTATTCGAGGGAATTCCGTGTATGACCTGCTCGTTGATAGAGATACACGCACTTCCGGGGAAGCCGTTGTATCCGAGGAAGGTTGGGGTTGCACCGCATTTTTCAATGTAGGTGCGGATCTTGGTATCAAGCTCCTTTGTGGACATACCTGCACGAACCGACTCGCGGGCAACCATAAGTGCCTCGGCGGTAATTCTGCCTGCAATCCTCATGAGCTTAAGCTGTTCGGAATTTTTAATGATTATCATATTCCTAAAGCCTCTAAGGTACGTTTTGTAGTTTCCTCAACCGAGTCGGCACCGTGTACGGTACAGAGAATGCCCTTATTTAAGTAATACTCCTTAAGGGGCTCGGTAGTGGAATGATATACCGTAAGACGAGAACGCACCACGTCGGGTGCATCGTCTGCACGGACGATAAGCTCGGCACCGCAGTCATCACACTCATCTCCTCTTGAAGAGGGGAGGTGAAGGATGTGATAGGTCTTACCGCAGCCGGAGCACACGCGTCTGCCGGACATTCTGTCGATGATTTCATCATCGCTGACCTCAAGAGAGATCACGCAGTCCAGCTTGACGCCCATATCGTCAAGTGCCTGTGCCTGGGGCACAGAGCGAGGGAATCCGTCAAGGATATAACCCTTGTCGCAGTCCGATTGGCTAAGGCGTTCTTTTACGATCCCGATAACTACGTCGTCGGGAACAAGCTCGCCCGCTTCAATAAATTTTTTGGCTTCAAGTCCCATTTTAGTGCAGTTCTTGACCGCCGAGCGGATGATAGCTCCGGTAGAGATGGTAGGAATACCAAGTCTTACCGAGAGTCTATCCGCCTGCGTTCCTTTACCTGCACCGGGAGCACCAAGAAAAATTATTTTCATTTGAGTCACCTCGGGGCGGTTCCGAAAATTAGTTA
>JAZNWM010000236.1:0-9450 GCA_045593345.1 Eubacteriales bacterium | reverse complement strand
GAACGACATGGCTACGATCCGACTTGACAGCGGAGGATACCGTTGAGGCGAACGTGATGGAGACCACGGTCCGTGTGGAGGATGGCGTCTATTACGTGGAGGGGAAGTGGCTTATCAACTTCATGGGACAGATCAACTTTGACGATTACGAGTCGCTTAACTTCTTCCAGCGTGTCCTTGTCAAGAACGGAGTTATTGATAAGCTTCGTGAGGCAGGCGTTGAGGAGGGTGACACCGTCAGCATCTACGACTTCGAGTTCGATTTCGTTTATTAATGGCTATACTGCGATGCCGAAGGCACGGTTTATTCCACCTCCGATTATCGCGGCTGCACAGTCGACTATCTCGTTTATCTCCTTTGGAGATACGAACATTGGCGGCGAGGAAAATTTTGCCTCGCCACACAGAACTCTTGAGTCTATTACGGTAGGCAGGCCTATTGCAATTACGGGTACTCCCACCGTCTCAATTCCTATGGCGAGTTTTGGGTTTCCCAGCCCGCTGCCGGGGGATATACCGCTGTTGCATATCTGTATCGTGCTGCCCAGACGCTCTGCCGATCTTGTGGCAATGGCATCTACGGCGATAACTGCGTCGGGACGGATAACGTCGCATACCCCCTTTACGACCACCGCCGCGTCAAGACCGCTTGCCGCCGCCACGTCAGGCTTTACTATTCCTATCTCCGCACAGCGAAGGGCGGTGAAGCTTCGTCTTGACCACTCCTTTATATGCATTGTGGGCTTGACCTTTTCTGCTGCGACACAGCCGATGGCGTCAGGCGTCAGCCTCGGGTTTCCCAGCCCGACTACCAGAATTCTTCCGGGGAAAATATCAGATTCCTCGAATATCTGACACAGCTCGCTTGCCAGCTCGTCCTTCGCCTGCTCGCTTACATCGTAGGACAGACAGTCCGCACGCCCCGTGTTCAGCGTGTGATACAGACCGATCGGCTTGCCAATGGCGGAAGCCGCCCGCTTTGTCGTAATTTTTATTCTCTCGAGGGAAAGGCCGTAGGGTCGCTCCTCTCTTTTGTACTCAATCCCCGGGATTTCGGTATCCACCCTTCGTCTTTCAAGGGCAAGATCGGTGTAGGGAAGGTCCCCCTTATAGCTTCCTTCGCTGAAATAACCGTACATATACTACCTCCTTTTCTTAGGTAGATTTTTGACGGGCTTTCTAAGGCTTATGCATTTTAATTTTGAAAGGTAATTTATATGAAAAGAAATAAAAAATTCGGGCTTAACACCGTTACCGACCTTAAGGTCTTTCTTCTTTTCCTTTTAGATAACATTCGATACCCGGTTGACAGAGCGACCGTTATGACCATCGTGGAGGAGAATACCGACGATATTTCTCTCGACTACGATCAGTCATTAGGTGAGCTTTGCGACTCGGGACATATCCTCTACGACGAGGTGGAGGGCGAGAGATATTATATGATTTCTGATAAGGGAAGAACGGTTGCCTCCGAGCTTTACGACAGCCTTGACGCAGGCTTCAGAGAGCGTAGTCTGAGGTCTGCCATAAAGCACGTTTCTCTCTCTAAGAGCGGTGCGTCTATCAAGGCCTATATTGAAAATGTGGAGGGTGGAAGATACCGCGTTACCCTTGAGGCATACGATAGATTCGGCGAGCTTATGCATACCTCTCTCTGTGTAAATTCTCTTGCCGAGGCAGAGCAGATCAAGAAAAACTTTGAGCAGAAGCCCGACGGTGTTTACAGGGGAGTTCTCTTTTCCGCAACGGGTAGGATTGAATATTTATCCTGATTTTTCACATATTTGACATTTTACACAAAAACAAACCGCGATTTATGTGTAAAATTGTTTATTTTCTTGAAAAAATATTTTAAAACTCTTGACAAATTGTAAATAAATAGTTATAATTATTACATTAATGGAAGTTTATGCAGATGAACAGGTATGAAAATACAGATATTCGTGATTTAATACTTCTTTGCCGCCAGCGTGACGATGATGCCTTTGACGAGCTACTTCGCCGCTATACGCCTATGATTCGCAAGGTTATTTCGCTATTTGACGATGTCCCCTACGAATATGACGAGCTTTTTGCCGAGGGCTGTGTTGCACTTCATATTGCGGCAGGGCGGTATGATCTTGATCAGAGCGAGGTCACCTTCGGACTTTACGCCCGCGTCTGCGTTCGCAACCGTATTCTCGATATGCTTCGCCGTGCCGATAACACTAACACCGATCCCGAGGTGGACGTGGAGCAGATGTCGGACGAGGCCGACAGCCCCGAGCAGACATTGGTTGACAGAGATCTGTTTGACAGGCTTCTCATATCTGCCAGATGTCTTCTCTCGGATTACGAGTATCGGGTGCTGCTTCTTCACATCCAGGGATATAAGACCGCCGCAATTGCCTCTATGCTTGGCAAGAGTGCGAAATCGGTTGATAATGCCAAGGCACGTCTGTTCCGCAGACTTCGTGGCGAGATCGGTGATATATCCAAATTTTAATAAGTCATTATGCCCAAGGTAGCTTAAGGGAGAGCGTTGGTTATACAAAGGCGTCGGTTGGAATCCGTCTCAGGGCAAATTATAACAAACCTATCAAGGGAGACAAAACACAATGTACCAGGACGAGACATTGAAGTGCAGAGACTGTGGTAACGAATTCGTTTTCACAGCAGGCGAGCAGGAATTCTACGCAGAGAGAGGCTTCGAGAACAAGCCCTCCAGATGTAAGGAGTGCCGTGCCGCAAAGAAGAACGCAGCGAAGAGTGCCAGAGAGATGTTTGGTGCCGTTTGCGTAGAATGCGGTAAGGAGTGCCAGGTGCCCTTCAAGCCCACCGAGGGTAAGCCTGTTTATTGCAGCGAGTGCTTCGCAGCAAGAAGAGCAGCACAGGACGCAGAGTAATTCAGCTTAAGCGACCACCTTCAAAAAAGAGGATTCGGAATTACCGAATCCTCTTTTTTGTTTTTAAATTAAGAATAAATGAACGGCTCTATTTACTTTTTCTCGCTTACGCTTCGTTTTCAGCCTTCTCGGCAGCCTTGACGATTTGGGCAGCGGCCTCCTCCTCTGCCTCCCGTAGCAGACGCTCCTTTATAGGCTTGTATAGTATAAGCAGGGCTATCACCATCGTAGCAAGACCTAAGAACCAGGATATGGGATAAATTGTGTATATTCCGATAAGCGAGTGGAATCTCTCGGTGGGGAAGACGAAGAATACCCATATCGCACGAAGCACGCAGATCGCACCTATGCTTGCGATCATCGGAATCATAGAGTATCCCAGACCGCGAAGGGCACCCGACAGCGTATCCATAAGACCGCAGAGGAAATATACCGCCAGCATAAAGCTCATAAGCTCAAGTGCCGCCTCCATAACGGCCTCTTTGTTAGGATCGTTTGCATCAATATACAGATTGGCTAACGGACGGGCAAAAAGGTTCAGCAGCTGACCGCCAAAAAATCCTATAACCGTCACCTGTATTACCGCGTAGATAATTGACTTCTTAATCCTCTCGGGCTTTTTTGCACCGTAGTTCTGTCCGGTGAAGGTCATCGCCGCGTGGAGATATGAGTTCATTGAGGTGTGTACCAGTCCCTCGATATTTATTGCTATGGTTTTTCCGGAAATATCGGTGGTAGGCAGGGTGTTTATTCCTGCTGTAAGTATTATGTTGGAGATGGAGAACAGCGTTCCCTGAAAGCCTGCAGGAAGACCGAGCCTTAAAATCTGCTTCAGAATATCCCTGTCAATTTTAAGCTTTTCGGTATACAGAGTGTAGGGCTTGCCCTTTCTCTTGACCAGCACGGTGATGACCGCTACCGCCGAAATATACTGGGCAATGATGGTGGCCAGAGCCACACCGCTGACCGACATTTTGAATACGATAACGAAGAACAGGTTAAGCAGCACGTTGACCAGCCCCGACAGCGACAGGATGAGTAGAGGCGTCTTGGAGTCGCCTACCGACCTGAGCGTTGCCGCACCAAAATTATATACCGCCGTAGCGGGGATTCCCGCACAAATAATTCTCATATAGAGCAGGGCACGGCTCATCAGCTCATCCTTCGTATCCATAAGCGAAAGTGCGGGTCCCGAAATAAGAAGGCCGAGAACACAGAAGACGATTCCGCCGAAGAAGGAGAAGGCTACCGCCGTATGCACCGCACGCGACAGCTTTGCGTAGTCCCTGGCACCGTAGCTCTGTGCAATAACTACTCCCGCACCGCCTGCAATTCCCATCAGCAGGTTTACTATAAGATTGGAGAGAGATGAGGTGGAGCCAACCGCCGCAAGGGCAAGCTCGTCGCCCGAGAACCGTCCGACCACCATATTGTCAGCCATATTGTAAAATATCTGCAGCATTCCCGTCAGAATTATAGGGATTACGAACTGTATCATCGGCAGAAATATCGGTCCCTCTGTGAGATCACGCTTTGCTTTTGCCATTTTTTCTCTCCTTTCTTTAGCACATTAAAAATATTGTATTCTTTTTTTCATAATTTGTCAATCTTTTTTTAAATAAAATTCACTGATTTTTGATTATTACCCAAAAAGAAGCTTAAATAATAAAAATTTTTAAAATTTATACTGTACAAATTATGTTTTATATGTTATAATATAAAAAGCAAAATGGGGTTTTAATGTAAAAACGGCCCGAAATTCATAAAATATAGGAAAAATATGGAAAATAAGAGCTATAAAAAGAAAAACCGCCGTCCGGATCAGAGATCACGGGACGGTAGAAGAGAGCAATATCTTTCCGAGCCGCCCGAGAACGTTATCTTCGGCAGAAATGCCGTAAGAGAGCTGCTTAACAGCGGCAGGGACATTGAGAAAATATATATTCAGTACGGCGACCGAGAGGGATCGGTAAATCAGCTTATCGGCATCGCCGCCGAGAGAAAGCTACCTATTATGGAGGTCGAGCGTACCAAGCTTGACAGTCTTGCCTGCGGAGGCAATCATCAGGGCATAATTGCAATAGCCGCCGAGCGTAATTACGCATCGATAGACGATATACTCGCCTATGCTGAGCAGAGGGGCGAGCCTCCCTTCGTCGTTATTCTCGACGGGGTAGAGGATCCGCACAATCTCGGTGCCATAATCCGCAGTGCCGAGTGTGCAGGTGCTCACGGCGTTATTATACCGAAGCGTCGTGCGGTTGGTCTTACTCCCACCGCCGTTAAGGCGTCTGCAGGTGCAGCCGAGCATATGAGGGTTGCCAAGGTGACTAACCTTGCTACCGCCGTTGACGAGCTTAAGGAGCGAGGCCTTTGGTTTTACGCCGCCGATATGGACGGCAAGAGCTACTACGATACCGATTTTTCGGGCGGTGTCGCTCTGGTCCTCGGTAGCGAGGGCTTCGGCGTGTCGAGGCTGGTTAAGGAAAAATGCGATTTCGTCGTTTCCATACCTCTGTACGGAAGCGTTAATTCATTAAATGTATCCTGTGCAGGTGCGGTTCTTATGACCGAGGTTGCAAGGCAGAGAAACAGAAAGTGAGGTTGAACAGTGAAGGATAAGGATAAAAAGACAGAGCTTCTCTCTAACGAGGAAGAGATAAAAGACACCGAAGAGACCGTAGAGGAGAAGCAGCCCGACCTGGTGGAAGGCGTTGACTCTCCCGAGGAGGAGCCCGGCGTTCTCGTTCTGGAGGGAGAATATCCCGAGGAAGAGAATGAAGCTAAGGAGGAGGGCGTACGCCCCACCTATATGCCTCGCTTTACCGAGGTCAGCGAGAAATACAGACGCAAGGGTGATGCTAAAATCCGCGAGCGACTTGGTATCAAGGCAAGCGAGGACAACGAGCCGAAGGGCAATCCCGACGAGCTGAAGCTTGATCCCACCGCCGAGTTTGAGTCTGATATTTCGGGCAGCACCGATGCCAGGACTCCCGAAAATTCTGCAATTGAAGAGAGTGATGAGTCAATCTCCGTTGATAAGCGTCTTACTCCCGAGGAGGAGCTTGAGGCAGAGGCAGAGAAGGAGAGAGCCGCTATCAGAGAGCTGCTTAAGGATACTCCCGTACCCGTCGATGAGCCTGAGGTAGCAGAGGAGGCCGAGCCCGAGATCGAGGAGCCCGAGGAGGAAGAGGAGGAATACGAGCTTCCCGATCCCGATGCTGATGAGATCAAGGTCTACGAGTTCGTTGATACCACTCTTGACGAGGAGCCTGCAAATACATCAAACGAGGCTGATAAGAAAAAGAAAGTCAGAAAGAAGGACCGCGAGTTCAGCAACCCCATTCAGCGTGATGGCATCAAGGACAGCTTCCTTGACACCCTCCTTTCTATTAAGATCAGAATGGTGGCGTCTGTTGTCTTCACCCTCCTTATGCTGGTGTTAGAGCTTCTTTCCGCAACCAGAGTTATCGGCTTTAATATCTTTGAGAAGTCACAGAACTACTCTACACTCGGTATTGTAGATTTTCTTCTCGCAGCCTGCGTATTTATTATGGCTGTGCCCGAGCTTATTGACGCGGTGAAGGATTTGTTCAACAAGAAGCTTACGGCGAACCTCCTTCCCATTCCCGTGTTTATCCTGCTCGGCGTTTACACTCTCATACTTGCGAACAGCGATGCGACTACCTATATGCTTCTCGGTCTGCTCTTCGCTACTATTGTTATTCCCGTTCTTACCGCCTCTCTTTACCGTACCAAAGCAGATTTCATCGCCTTCAAGATGATTGCACAGCCGGAGGAGAAGGAGGTAATTGACCTTAAGAATACCAAGGACTGTCCCGTAGAGAACAAGGCTCTTGACGGTGCGGTTGACGAGTATAAGTCAAGGCTTTCCCGTACCTTTACCGCCACCTTCATCTCGGACTTCTTCAAGAATTCCGAGGCTCCCGCACTCTCTCCCAAGCACTTTGGCTTGATTTACGGCATTCCCTTTGGCGTGGCTCTCGTTTCGGGAGTAGTCGGCTACTTCCTTCTTAACAGCTTCGTCGGTGCGATGGCGATATTCACTCTCGTTGTTATGCTCGGATGTCCTGCCTTCTCTATCATAGCAGGTAAGGTATCCTTCTTCCATTCGCAGCGTGCCGCACTCTATACCGACAGCATCGCTATCGGCGAGGAGGCTTATTCCAGCTTCTCAAAGGTTGACGTGTTTGCCTTTGACGATACCGATATCTTTGGCCCGGAGGACGTGAACCTTAAGCGTTTTATGCTCTACGGTGACAGAGATAATATGGATAAGGTTATGCGTCAGATGTGTGCACTCTTTGCCGCGGTCGGCGGTCCCCTTGACTGTATGTTCTCGGGCATTATCGACAACAGACAGCGTCATAAGACTGCCTCTAACCTCATTATTGAGGACGACGGCGTCTGCGGCGAGGTTGCAGGACACAGGATCTGTGCCGGAAGCGAGGATTATATGCGTCGTAACGGCATCGCACTTCCTCCCACCGACATTGGCAGCAGCACAGGCTCTATTGATACCACTAAGGTTATGTATGCTGCAGAGGACGGCGAGGTAAACGCTAAGTTCTATATCAGATACTCCTTCTCCGAGGAATTTACCAGCATTATTCCTTCGCTTCGCGATGCGGGAATCATTCCTCTTATCTATACCCGAGACCCCAACGTGTCTACCGACCTTCTTGCCGCTCTTACTGCGGGCAACGGTAATATGAGAGTCGTTAAGCTTTACGATGCGATATCCGAGACGTCTGTTACACCTCGCGAGAGTGCGAGAATGGTGACCTACGGTGACAGACTTGACGCCGCGGGTATGATCCTTCTTGCCAAGAGGTACAGTAAGTTCCAGGGTTATATGAGGTTTGCCGAGCTTTGTGCTATGGTGCTTGGAATTGCTCTTGCAATTGCACTTTCCTTCATCACCCACGTTAATTTCAAGGCAATCCCCTTGGTTGCTCTCTGGCATATTCTTATGTGTGCCGTCATCAGACTCGTCAGCAAGGCTGTGTTCCTTAAGGAGTCCAAGAAGAAAAGTATAGATTAATAAAAAGAATTTCCGTGCTACCCTTGGGTGGCACGGAAATTTCCGAAAGGACGAATAAATGCAGAACCAAAATATATCGTCAGTGTTGAAATCGGTGTCAAAGCCGGGAAGATACATCGGCGGTGAGTTTAACAGTGTAATTAAGAACAAGGATAGCGTTAAGGTTAGATTTGCCTTCTGCTTTCCTGATACCTATGAGATCGGAATGTCGAATTTAGGCGTCAGAATTCTCTACGACGTTTTGAACTCCGACGAGTCGGTCTGGTGCGAGCGTGTTTATGCTCCCTGGACTGATATGAAGGAGAAGATGGAGGAGTATTCCATTCCTCTTACCGCTGTTGAGAGCGGTGATTCGCTTGATAAATTTGATCTCGTCGCATTCTCCTTGCAGTACGAGATGTGCTATACCACCACCCTCGCTATGCTGAAGCTCTCCGGCTTTCCCATCTGGGCGAAGGATAGGACAGAGGACTGTCCCATTATCATCGGCGGTGGCCCCTGCGTATATAATCCCGAGCCTGTTGCCGAGTTCTTTGATCTTATCAACGTAGGCGAGGGCGAGGAGGTTCTCCTTGAGATATGCCACTTGTATGAGAGTATGAAGCAGGATGGTAGCTATACCCGCTCTGCCTTCCTTCGTGCCGCCTCTCATATCGAGGGCGTTTATATCCCCTCGCTTTATCAGGTATCCTATAACTCCGACGGTACTATTCGGGAATACACCCCCCTTTACGACGACGTTCCGACTAAGGTCAGAAAGCGTATTGTGGAGGATATGGATAAGGCTCCCTATCCCGAGAAGCTTGTTATGCCTTATATTGAGACGGTTCACGACAGAATTGTCCTTGAGGTTTATCGTGGCTGTATTCGCGGCTGCCGCTTCTGTCAGGCGGGTATGGTATACCGTCCCATCAGAGAGAAGTCTGTTGAGACACTCTGCAAGCAGGCGAGATGCCTTTACGATAACACCGGCTATGACGAGATCTCTCTTATATCTCTTTCTATCAGCGATTATTCAGAGCTTCCCGCTCTTACCGACAGCCTTCTTGAGTGGACTGATCCCTTACACGTCAGCCTCTCTCTCCCGTCTCTCAGAATAGACAGCTTCTCCGAGGAGCTTATGCGTAAGGTGTCCTCGGTCAGAACAGGCGGCATTACCTTCGCACCCGAGGCAGGCACGCAGCGACTTCGTGACGTTATTAATAAGAACGTTTGCGAGGAGGATCTTATGCGTTCGGTTGGCATTGCCTTCCGTGGCGGAAAGAGTAATGTAAAGCTTTACTTTATGAACGGCCTCCCCACCGAGACCGACGAGGATATCCTCGGCATCTCCTCCCTTGCTAAGAGGGTGGTGGATCAGTATTACGCTATGCCGAAGCCCGAGCGTCCCAAGGGACTTGGCGTCACCGTCAGCGTATCCTGCTTCGTGCCAAAGCCCTTCACTCCCTTCCAGTGGGAGCGTCAGGACACCTTAAGTCGGAGGCCAAGCGGTCTTAGGAA
>JAZNWM010000235.1:0-3762 GCA_045593345.1 Eubacteriales bacterium | reverse complement strand
CCGTGTCGTTGGTTCGATTCCGACCGGAGGCACCATTTCCGCGGATTTAGCTCATTTGGTAGAGCGCCACCTTGCCAAGGTGGAGGTGGCGGGTTCGAGCCCCGTAATCCGCTCCAAAACAAAAGGACACTCCTTGTGGGTGTCCTTTTGTTTTGGACGGGAACGGGGCTTTCGTCGCACTAAAGCGACGATCAGCCCTTAAGTTTGCCTCGCAAACTTAACGCGTTGCTTCGCACCAAAGCGAAGCAACACAGCGTAATACCGCTCTCAAGGACGCTCCTTGTGGGTGTCCTTTTGTTTTGGACGGGAGCGGGGCTTTCGTCGCACCGAAGCGACGATCAGCCCTTAAGTTTGCCTCGCAAACTTAACGTGTTGCTTCGCACCAAAGCGAAGCAACGCAGCGTAATCTGTTCTCTACTTTGGACTTTCTGTTTTGTCGACCTCGTTTTCCACTCCCTTGCCGTGACATACATCAACGTCACTAATTAACCTTGACTTTGCAGGATTGCTGTGATATAATTATATATCTTACATAAGGAGGGGAATCGCAATGGAAAGAATTACACTAAAGGATGCTCACTACCGTATTATAGGATATGTCGACATTGCACCAAATGGAGATAAAACTCTTCGTGATTCCAGGTTTGTTATTCTCGGTTATTACAAAAAGCAGCGTGATGTAACCTTGGACTCGCGATTTGCGATAATCGGACGCGGTGATATTCTTACTACGTTATTAAGATAATATGATCGAAAATGCAATTAATGTAAATAACTATTTACAAAATCGGCATAAAATGGCCAAAAAGCAGCAATTGAGGTCTCGTTTCCTCCTAAAAAAACAGGGCGTTGTTACACCCTGTTTTTTTTATATTTTTCGTTTGTTTTTCTTGAATAGTATTTGGGTGAACTCGGCGTGCCGCCAATGCGATTTTTATCCTCCGGGACGGTTGCTGACCGAGAGGAATAGAAAAATGCCACACCGTATGCTCAATTTTTGCGATCTGGAACAAGGCAAGTTTATATTTTAAATTAAAATTAAAAAAACTCTTGCATTATTATTAAAAAAGTGTTAAAATATCTGTGTATGGACTAAATACAAAGGAGTCGCTGGCGAATGGATGTTTTATTTCAAATAATTACCAACCCTGTTCTTATTGTACCCGCGTTCTCGTGGTTAATAGCCCAGGTTCTCAAGAGCATTATCAGTGCTATAGTAAACAAAAAATTTTCTTTTGACCGACTCGTTGGCGACGGAGGAATGCCCAGCGGACACTCTGCTACGGTTACCGCCCTTGCGGTTATGTGCGGACTTTCCCCGGACGCGGGATTTGACAGTACAGTATTTGGGCTTGCGGTAATGTTCGCCATCGTCGTTATGCACGACGCCCTCGGCGTAAGGCGTGAGACCGGCAAGCAGGCCGTTTCTATCATCAAGATGGCAGAACTTCTCAACGACTATTTTTCCGAGCGTGATCAGGTTATTAAGACCGATAAGCTCAAGGTGCTTGTTGGACATACACCTCTTCAGGTTGTTTGTGGCTCGCTTCTCGGTGCTGCAGTCGCCATCGTTTATTATTTCATCTTTATGCACTAATTTATAATTTAATATACTTTCGGAGGAAACAAAAAATGAAAATTTTGGTTATCAATGCAGGTAGCTCGTCCCTCAAGTTCCAGCTTATCGATATGGAAAACGAGCAGGTTATTGCTAAGGGTATCTGTGAGGAGATCGGCGGCAAGTCGGGCTTCAAGTTTAAGGTTCCCGGCAGAGAGGATTATAAGGCAGCGGTTGCTATGCCCACCCACGCAGAGGCACTTAAGCTTGTTCTCGATACCCTTGTAGACGAGAATATGGGCGTTATCAAATCCGTATCCGAGATCGGTGCAGTAGGACATAGAGTAGTTCACGGCGGTGAGAGGTTCGCCTCCTCCGTACTCGTTACCGACGAGGTTAAGGCTATCATTGAGGAGTGTGCAGACCTTGCACCCCTTCACAATCCTGCGAACCTTAACGGCATCGTTGTGTGTGAGAAGCTTATGGGCGTTCCCCAGGTAGCAGTTTTTGATACCTCCTTCCATCAGACTATGCCCGAGGCATCCTATATGTATGCTATTCCTTACGAGTATTACGATAAGTACAAGATCCGCCGCTACGGCTTCCACGGCACCAGCCATCGCTACGTAAGCGAGAGAGCTATCGCTCACCTTGGCAAGCCTGCTGATCAGTGCAACGTTGTTACCTGTCACCTGGGTAACGGTGCATCCTTCGCAGCTGTTAAGGGCGGCAAGTGCTATGATACCTCTATGGGCGTTACTCCCCTTGAGGGCATTATGATGGGTACCCGCTCGGGTAACATTGACCCCGCTATCATTCCTTACCTTATGCGTAAGGGTGAGATTTCCTCTGCTGACGATATTGATAAAATGCTTAACAAAAAGTCGGGTATGCTAGGTATCTCCGGTAAGACCAGTGATAACCAGGAGATCGGCAGACTTGCAGAGGCAGGCGATAAGAGAGCAATTCTCTGCGAGGAGATGTACTCTCACCAGATCGCGAAGCACGTTGGCTCTTACATCGTAGCTATGGGCGGTGCTGACGCTATCGTATTTACCGGTGGTATCGGAGAGAATGCAGGCCACTACAGAGCAGAGCTCGGCGAGAAGCTTGCCTTCCTCGGTGTTAAGATCGACGCCGAGAAGAATAAGATTCGCGGCGAGGAGGTTGAGATCTCTACTCCCGATTCTCCCATCAAGGTTTACGTTATTCCTACCAACGAGGAGCTTGTTATCGCACGCGATACCCTTGCAATCGTAAATGCACTTTAATTTTCAATTATAAATGACATCGGGCTGTCTTACGGCAGCCCGTTTGCCTTCCATTTTGGGCGGTTTTTTGAAGAAAGGTAATACCAATGTACGACGAATTAACCTCAGTAGACATAAAGAAGATGGAGGAGGAGATCACCTACCGCAAGACCGTCCTCGCTCCCGAGCTCGGTGCCGAGCTTAAGCGTACCAGAGAGCTGGGAGACCTGTCGGAGAACGCCGAGTATAAGGAAGCCAAGTATCTGAAGCGTAAGAACGAAAGTCGCATACGCTATCTTGAAAATATGATTCGCACCGCCACCGTTATAGAGGTTGAAGCCGCCGACGATGTGGTAGGGCTCTTTGACCGCGTCCTCATATTTAACGAGCGTATGAACGCCGAGCGTGAAATACAGATTGTCACCACTCTGCGTCAGAACGCCCTTGAGGGTTATATCAGCAAGGAATCGCCCCTCGGCTCCGCCCTCCTCGGACACAAGGTTGGCGATCGCGTTTTGATCAAGGTCAGCGACACCGTTTCCTACTACGTCGTGATCCGCAATATCACGAAGGGCAAGGATAACGAGGATCTTCCCATCAGCGGCTTCTGATTATTAAATACATTACAAAAGTCCCCGATTCTTCGGGGACTTTTTATTTTTTTAAATATACAAGGAAAAGAGCCGTACAGGCTCTTTTTTGTTCGTTTTTTACTCGTTTTTTGTATCTCATTTTCACTTTATTCTCCGTCGGAAATGTGGTCAAAAATCGTGAGAAGTGCAGTATTTTCAAGGGGTTTGGGCGATTTTGCACAGAGGGACGAACTCTGCGAAGACTGTAGGAGTGTGCGACTGGCTTTTTGTCGGTGTTGTCTTAACTCGGAGCGGCGGGGAAAATGGGCGTTTTTTTGCCTTTTTACTGCCGTGGCGGTAACGCCAAGGACGACAAGACGAA
>JAZNWM010000234.1:0-4221 GCA_045593345.1 Eubacteriales bacterium | reverse complement strand
CTACGATCCGACTTATCCCTTATATATAGCACTGCCCGAGGTGATCGCAGAGCAGAGTATAGATGATGCTCCGAGAATTGCCATATACAGACTGAACTGACCGAAATCCTCCTCGGACAGAAGTCTTGTCGCAAAGGGGGTTATTATGAAGCTTGCGAGCTTGCCGACCGCACTTGCCGTAAGATAATATATCGATGCCCTTGCAGGCAGCTTTATTCTTTTTATCAGCTCGCGTACCTTCATTTTTTCACCTCTCGTCCGCACTTACCTGTTTTTTTCTCGGTTCGGCATAAGACCTTTTTAGCCAAATCTCAAAAAACTATTGATTTTTGCCTTCCTTTGTGATATATTTTGTGTATATGTTTAATTCAGGAGAAAAGTTATGTTCAAATCAGCTTACCTTAACGAATTGATGGATAGGGTTGTGGCGAGAAACCCCCACGAGCCCGAGTTTCACCAGGCAGTAAGAGAGGTTCTTGAATCTCTTGAGCCTGTAATAGAGCAGAGCCCCGAGTACGTGACGAGCGGCGTTCTGGAAAGACTTGTTGAGCCCGAGAGAATAATCAAGTTCCGCGTTCCCTGGACAACCGACGACGGCAGGGTCGTGGTAAACCGCGGCTTCCGTATCCAGTTCAACAGTGCGATCGGCCCCTATAAGGGCGGTCTTCGCTTCCACCCGTCGGTATACGAGGGAATTATAAAATTCCTCGGCTTTGAGCAGATGTTCAAGAATTCGCTTACAGGCCTGCCCATCGGCGGCGGTAAGGGCGGCTCGGACTTTGACCCCAAGGGCAAGAGCGACGCCGAGGTTATGCGATTCTGCCAGAGCTATATGACCGAGCTTTTCAAGTACGTCGGTGCGGACGTTGACGTTCCCGCGGGGGACATCGGCGTCGGTGCGAGAGAGATCGGCTACCTTTACGGTCAGTATAAGAGAATTACCAATCTTTACGAGGGCGTCCTTACGGGTAAGGGACTTACCTACGGCGGCTCTCTCGGCCGTAAGCAGGCTACGGGCTACGGACTCTGCTACTTTACCGATGCTATGCTTCGCGGTGCAGGGCTGTCCTTTGAGGGCAAGACGGTTGTTATCTCCGGCTCGGGCAACGTTGCAATTTACGCCTGCGAGAAGGCCACGACTCTCGGTGCTAAGGTAATTGCTATGTCCGACTCCAATGGCTATATAGTTGATACCAAGGGCATCGACCTTGCCGCTATCAAGGAGATCAAGGAGGTAAAGCGTCAGAGAATTAAGGAATATCTCTCCTATCATCCCGAGGCTACCTATACCGAGGGCTGCTCGGGCATCTGGACGGTGAGCTGCGATATCGCCCTTCCTTGTGCAACCCAGAACGAGATCAACGAGGCAGGTGCAAGGGCTCTCGTTTCAAACGGCGTTACAGCCGTTTCGGAGGGTGCAAATATGCCCTCTACTCCCGAGGCTATTGCGGTGTTCAGGGATGCGGGCGTGCTCTTCGGTCCCGCCAAGGCTGCGAATGCGGGCGGCGTTGCCACCAGTGCTCTTGAGATGACCCAGAACTCCGAGCGTCTTTCCTGGACCTTCGGGGAGGTTGACGAAAAGCTTCATACCATTATGATAAATATCTACAACAACGCCTCTGCCGCCGCAGAAAAATACGGTATGGCGGGTAACCTCGTTGCAGGTGCCAACATCGCGGGCTTCCTTAAGGTAGCCGATGCAATGCTCGCCCAGGGCGTTGTATAAATTCGTTTTTTCAAAAAAGCCTCACTTTTGTGGGGCTTTTGTTATATTTTGTTGACATTTCGGAAAGTTTATACTATAATATTGTTGACAAAATTTTGTTAAGGCAGGTTTTATGAAGAATTACGACGTTATTGCATTTGACCTTGACGGCACGCTTACCGACCCCGAGCAGGGCTTGGTGGACGGATTTATCTACGCATTTAAGAAGATGGGCGTCACCGATTACGGTGACCGCGACTCTCTCCGCCGATTTATCGGCCCCTCGCTTTACGCGGTCTGGCAGGATGAGTTCGGCTTCAACGAGCATACGGTGGTAGAGGCCATTGAGAAATTCCGCGAGTATTACAATATCTACGGTTGGTGGGATAACAAGGTCTATTCGGGCGTCGTCGGGATGCTGGAGCAGCTTCGCGGGGCAGGAAAGACCATAATTCTCGCTACCTCAAAGCCCGAGGGAACAGCACTTAAGATTATGCGACTCTTCGGCCTTGACAGGTATTTTGACTTTATGGGCGGTGCGTCGGGTGACAACCGCGACCACAAGTGGCAGGTGCTTGATTACAGCCTTAACGCCGTAGGTGCCGACCGCTCACGTGCCATTCTCGTCGGTGACAGAATTTACGATGCCGAGGGTGCGGCAAGATGCGGTATTGACAGCCTTGGCGTAAGATGGGGACACGGCAGCAGGGAGGAGCTTGAGAGTGCAGGCTTTACCTACCTTGCCGACACTCCCGACGCCGTTGCAGAGCTTCTTAAGTAATCCAAAAAAATATAAAAATAAAAATGGGAGGAAAAGATATGAAAACCACGCGTAAATCCCTACTCGCATTACTCATACTCCTGACTATGCTGTTCGGTATGCTCGAGCTTACGGCATTTGCCGCCGACGGTGACGTGGAGATATACCTGACGCCCAACTCAAATTGGGTAAAAGACAACGCCCGCTTCTGTATGTATGTTTGGCAGGACGGCGGCAGCTATCTCTGGATTGAGATGACCGATTCGGATGATAACGGCGTATACGAGGGAATTCTTCCGGCGGGATATTCCAACATCATCTTCTGCCGTCTGAATCCCTCCGAGGAGCATAACGGCTGGAGCACAACCTGGAATCAGACGTCTGATCTGAAATACGACGGCGAGAATAACCACTACACCATAGCTCAAGGTGCCTGGGATAAGGGCGAGGGCAAATGGTCGGTGTACGACAGCTCTGCCTGTGCTCATAAGTACGAAAACGATAAGTGCGTCAACTGTGGCGAGGAGCTCTTCTACATAATCGCCGGCAACGTTATGAAGAAGGACGGCGAATATATGGAGGGTGACAACTCCACCTTCTTCGTATCCTCCTGGAACATTGAGGATGAGAGCAACAGAATGCACTACGACAGCGAGGCGGATTGCTACGTTAAGATATATGAGAACGTTGCAAAGGGTGAGTATCATTTCAAGGTGGTGGAGAACAAGTCCTGGGACATCTCTTACGGCTGGGACGGCGAGAATTGCTATATCAACGTGGAGGAGGACGGCAGTATGGTTGTCATCACCTTCAAGGACGGCAATATCACCTGTGCTTCAAGAGTAATTGACGGCTCAATTGACGGTGATGAGCCCGCCAATCCCAATGCTCCCACCGAGCCCGACGGCTCTGACGACTCCGACGGTGACGAGAACCTGCCGAGACTTAATTTCTTCCAGCGTATCTGGCAGGCAATAGTCAATTTCTTCAGAAATCTTTTCGGCAAAAAGAAATAATTTACATTTCCCCTGTATTGTCAACAATGCGGGGGATTTTTTTGTTGAAAATATCAAACAGCTTTGTTCAACATTTACAAAAATTCTCAAAAGTTAAAAAGCATATTGTAAAAATCCTCTAAATGTGTTATAATCCCCTTAGCGTAAAAAAATTAAGAAAGGAAAACTTTTTTTTATGAGAAACACACGCAAAATTTTTGTAGCTCTCGTCCTCGTTCTTGCGATGATGATGAGCGTTGCAACCCTCTTTGCAAGTGCTGAAGGCCAGCCCGAGACACTTTATCTCACTCCCAATGCGAATTGGAAGATAGATGGTGCTCGTTTCGCGGCTTACTTCTTCGGCAACGGCGAGACTTGGGTTAGTATGACCGACACTGACGGCGACGGCGTATATGAGGTTAAGGTTCCTACCGATAAGGTATATCCTAGCGTTATCTTCTGCAGAATGAGTCCCTCTGCAGCTGCTAACAACTGGGATAACAGATGGAACCAGACCGGAAATCTTGACATTCCTACAAGCGGTGCAAACCATTACACCGTTAAGGAAGGTACATGGAGTGAGGGTGGCGGAACCTGGTCTACCTTTGGTTCTTCCTGCCTTCACACCAATCTCGGTGATGCAGCAACCTGTACCGATCCTCAGACCTGTCTTGATTGCGGCGACCCCGTAGTTTCTGCTCTCGGTCACACCTACAATTCCGCTCACCTCTGCACCAGATGTAACGAGCAGGCTACCTTCA
>JAZNWM010000233.1:0-7727 GCA_045593345.1 Eubacteriales bacterium | reverse complement strand
ACCGATCCTCAGACCTGTCTTGATTGCGGCGACCCCGTAGTTTCTGCTCTCGGTCACACCTACAATTCCGCTCACCTCTGCACCAGATGTAACGAGCAGGCTACCTTCACCGTAGCTGGCTCGGGTGCACATATGGGTACTGAGTGGGATACCGGTAACACCGCAAACGATATGACCTACGACGCTGAAACCGGTACCTATACTAAGGTATACACCAACGTTGCAGCTGGTTCTTACGCGTTTAAGGTTGCTCGCGATCACGATTGGGGTACTGCATATCCCTCCGCTGATAAGACGTACAGCGTTGCTACCACAGGCAGCACCGTTACCATCACCCTTAAGGGCACTACCGTAAACGTTGTAGTTCACGTACATAGCTACTTCTATCCCTGCGATCCTGTTTGTCAGGAGTGCTACGAGGTTTCCAATCCCGATGCAAAGCACGACGTATTACACGTAGAGGCTAAGGCTGCTACCTGCTACGAGGACGGTAACGTTGAGTACTGGTACTGCTCCTACTGTGGTACTGCTTGGACTGACGAGGCTCAGACTCAGCTGACCAACCTTAAGAACGTTGTAGTTCCTATGGGTCACGCTCCCGCTACTCACGTAGAGGCTGTACCTCCCACCTGCTATGAGGACGGTAACATTGAGTACTGGTACTGCGAGGCTTGCGGTCAGGCTTGGCTTGACGAGGCTTGCACTCTCAATACCAACCTTCAGGCAGTAGTTCTTCCTATGGCACACGGCGAGGCTAAGCACGTAGCGGCTGTAGCTCCCACCTGTACCGAGAACGGTAACATTGAGTATTGGCTCTGCGAGGCTTGCGGTCAGGCTTGGCTTGACGAGGCTTGCACTCAGAACACCAACGTTCTTGCAGTAGTTCTTCCCGCAGCTCACGATTTCGTTAACGGCAAGTGCTCCGCTTGCGATGCCGAGGATCCCGATTACGTTCCTCACGTTAACACTCTTGTAATTGGTGATACCAACAAGATCGTTGTTAGCGGCAAATACTTAAACGATTACGGTCTTCCTATCGAGTGGGTTCCCTTCGTTGCAGACGAGAACGCTTTCTATAGCTTCGTAGGCGACAACGGTGCTCTTGCATTCATCTTTGATGCTAACGGCGTTCTTCTAAATGCTACCGGTGCTGCTAACCTTGAGGCAGGCAGCTACCTCATCTGCCTTGGTAACGGTGCAGTTGGCGAGTTCAACGTTGCAGTTACTAAGTCCGCTTGGGTAAATGCCTTCGTTGAAGGTGCGAACAAGATTTATGTTGATGATAGCATCAACAACGGTGCAAATTACTACGTTGCAGTAGTTACCTTCGAGGTAACAGAGGCAGCTAAGTATGCATTTACAAGCACTAACGGTCTTGCTCTTATTTACGACGCAGCGGTTAATAATCTTTGCGGATTCACAGGTGCTGCTGAGCTTCAGCCCGGCACTTATTACATCTGGGTATCTGCTTACACCGAGCTCACCACGGGCGTTATTGATATCACACTTACCAAGACTGCAATCGGCGGCGGCGACGTTGTAGAGCCCGAGTATCCCGCACTTAACCTTGGTGACAACACCGTTGTTATCGACGGCTCCGTTCTTAACCCCGGCCAGCAGCCTATCGCATGGCTTGAGTTCGTAGTTGCAGAGGACGGCATCTATGCTATCACTTCTGCTGACCTTAACTGCTACATCTGTGCAGATGCAACCTTTAATAACGTTCTTTGCGGTTGGACCGGTACTGCTGAGCTTACCGCTGGCACATACTACGTTGCTGTAGGTAATGGCGGCATCACAGGTGAGTTCACCGTTAAGGCTGAGAAGCTTGGTGATGACGTAGAGCTTCCCGCAGTTAACACCCTCGTTCTTGGTGACAACGTTTACGTTCTTAACCAGGCACTCAAGAATATTGGCTACGAGTTCCTTTACTTCACCGCTGATAAGGACGGCATCTATACCTTCGCCGGTATTGACGAGATTATCTTCTTCATCTGGGCCGATTATCCCAACCAGGCAACCGTTCCCTCCGATGCTCCTTACATTTGGAATATCGATCCTGTTACCGCTGACCTTCTTGACAGCATTGAGGTAGAGCTTACCGCAGGTACCTACCTTGTAGGTTTCAAGTCCGTTACTGAGGATGGAAGCGTTAATACTCCTGTAGGCGAGTATCCTATCTCTGTAACCTACGCTGAGAAGGTAGAGCAGCCCGATCCTGAGCAGCCCGATCCCGAGCAGCCCGATCCCGAGCAGCCCGGTGGCGACGAGCCTCAGGAAGAGCCCGAGCTTACTCTCTTCCAGAAGATTCTCAAGGCTATTACCGACTTCTTCGCTAAGATTGGTGAGTTCTTCAAGAACCTCTTCAAGAAGCAGTAATTTCTTGGAAATTCTAAAGGTATAATAAATACTTTGGCCCTTGCGTCTACGGACGCAAGGGCTTTTTTAAATAAATTCAACAAAATATATTGTATACCTTGCACAAATATTTTTAATTACCAAAATTTATATTGTAATATTTTTATCCTTATGATATAATGTATAAGAGTATTTATAATTATATAAAGAAAGGGAAATATTATGAAGAACAATACTCGTAAGATTTTGCTTGCAATCCTTGTCGTAATGACTGTGCTTGTAAGTATGGTAACCATCACTGCCAGTGCAGCTGATGATTCGGTTGTATACCTTGATCCCGGCAGCGATTGGATGGACGGTGACGCCCGCTTTGCCGCTTACACCTGGGGTGGTACCGCAGGTGAGCAGTGGATCGATATGACCGATGAAGACGGTGACGGTATTTATGAGGCAGTTATTCCTGCAGGATATCCCAACGTTATCTTCTGCAGAATGAACCCTGCATTCACCGAGAATATGTGGAATACGGGCAGCGAGACCGATGATAACAAGCCCGTTTGGAATCAGACCGTTGACCTTACGGTTTACGCGGGCGGTACCTTCACCATTACCGATCCTTGGGGCTCGGGCGACGGCAAGGGTGCTGACGGCACCTGGGAAGGCGGCACAGAGGTTGAGGGCACAACTCCCAATCTTCCTCCCGTAGATACCGGTGCTCCCGACGTTTCCGGCCTTGAGCTTGCCGTTGGTGACTACTACCTCTGCGGTTGGCTTAACGATGCTGCATACGGTATCGAGGGCGACTCTTCTAATCTCGGTACTAACAAGTTCGTTGACGGTAAGCTTACCGTTACCTTCAATTCTCAGAGCTACGTTGTAATCAAGGACGCTCAGAACAACAGCTATTGGACTCAGGCATACATCACCGAGACCATCGGTACCTTCTATAACTCCAACACAGGCGTTGGTGAGAAGATGATGGTTCCCGCGGGCAGAGTTGACTTCACTCTTTATAAGGGTGAGAACGATACCTTCGTTCTTACTTACGAGAGCTCGGGTCACACCGGCGGCACCGAGGGTAACCCCGAGGATGCACCTAATTGGGATGAGTACGACCTTATTACCGTTTATCTCGGCAACTCTAAGGAATGGTTCAATCCCCGCGTACACGTTTGGTACAGAGATGAGAACGGCCTTGACTACGCTCTGACTCTTTGGGAAGAGGATCCCGAGCTTGAGATCGACGAGAACTTCTACTACTACATAGAGATACCCTCTATCTGTAATTACATTATCTTCCGTGATAATAGCGGCCAGCAGACCACGGATATGCCTATTCCCGCAGGCGAGAATAACCTCTACGACAACGGTACGGGCAACTGGGTGAAGAAGGACAGCTTCAAGCCCTCTGCACCTCCCTCCGATATCGAGAGCTCGGTTACCGTCGTTCTTAAGAACGATGCGAACTGGGATCAGGTTTATATTTACTTCTGGTCTATTAACGGTACCGCTTCGGTTACCTGGCCCGGCGTTGAGATGGTAAAGGGCGAGGACGGCCTTTACTACTACACCATTCCCGAGGAGAACTACTTCGTAATCTTCAACAACGGTATTGCAGAGGACACAGATCCTAACTTCCGCAAGACCCCCGATATGAAGATTCCTACGGATGGCAAGATCCTTTATAACAACGCTGTTCTTAACAACGAAAACGCGGACGACGATCAGAATTGGGAGCAGTTCACTATTGTGAATAATCCTATTGACAAGCCCGATAATGACGATCCCTCCGGCAACAAGCCCGGTGAGGATGGCGGCGAAGATAAGCCCGCTCCCGAGATGACCCTCATTCAGAAGATCGCGAAGGCTATCCTTCTCTTCCTCAGAAGAATTGAGGAGATGTTCAAGGGTATTTTCAAAAAGTAAAATACAAATAAAAAATGGCAACGCTCGGCGTTGCCATTTTTTATAGATTAAATAAGAGGGTGGGCGTTTACTTAATATAAACCCTCTTCATTCTCATAGCAATCTTGGGTCTGTCGCTGTAGTCGGTGGGAATAGACGCGATCTCGTCAACCACCTCCATACCGCTTATAACCTTGCCAAAGGCCGCGTACTGACCGTCAAGGTGAGGAGCGTTCGCGTGCATAATGAAGAACTGGGATGACGCCGAGTTGGGATCGTAGGCTCTCGCCATAGAGATAACTCCACGCTCGTGCTTTATGGGGTTGTCAAAGCCGTTTGCCTTGAACTCGCCTACGATCCTCTCCTTTGCACCGCCCATACCGTTGCCCTGGGGATCGCCGCCCTGAATCATAAAGCCGGGAATTACTCTGTGGAAGATAAGCCCGTCGTAAAATCCCTCGCCCACAAGCTTCAGGAAATTCGCCACCGTCTTGGGTGCCGCCTCGGGATAAAGCTCAAGCTCAATAATACCGCCGTTTTCCATTTCAATTACTACCATTTTTCTTTTCTCCTTTTCGTAATTATTTCATTCGTTTTATCCTATAATGATTATAGTATAGAAAAGGCTGTATTGCTTTTTCATAAATCATTATAATAATATGTATTTCAATTTTTGGAGGACGGATGAAGGATAAATTATGCCGTATATCAATTATCTGTGTAGGAATACTGTCCTTACTGATATTACTTTATGCCTTTGCGAGCTATCTTCTGCCTGTGCTGGCACCCTTTCTTATAGCCTTCCTTATCGCAACCCTGACTGTACGTCCCGCACGTAGCCTCGCCGGGAAAATCAAGGCACCCGAGCGTGCCATCCGCGTGGTCTTCTCGGTTCTTACAACGCTGATTTTCTTCTCTGCCGTCGGCTTTACCGTCTGGCAGGTATCTGTGGCACTCTGGCGTTTTCTTCGCGATGCAGGGCAGGGCGGAGGGCTTTACGACGCTCTCGACCGTATCTTCTCTATGAGGCCGCCTATCGTTGACGGACTTTTCTCGGACGAGATTCTCTTACGGCTCGGCTCTGCTATAGGCGAGCTTATCTCGGGGCTTATCTCCCGTCTCGGCGGTTGGATTGCCTCGTTTATGTCATCTCTGCCGCAGTTCTTCCTGTTTATCCTGGTCACCCTGCTGTCACTCGTATATTTTTCGCTTGATTACGACAGAATAACCCTTTTTTTAAAGAGTATTCTGCCCCAAAGGGCGACGGCCCTTCTTACAAAAATCCGCGACAGCTTTATCCTTGTGATAAAGAAATATATTCTGTCCTATTCTCTTATTATGCTCATAACCTACGCAACCCTTCTTTTCGGCCTTTGGCTGCTTCGGGTAGAGCACGCTCCCATCCTGGCACTCTTTATTTCCGTCCTTGATATTCTGCCCGTCATCGGCGTCGGTACTGTGCTGATTCCCTGGGGAATCTACTCGCTTGCCGTCGGCAATAATCTTCTCGGCGTCGGGCTTCTGATTCTCTTTATCGTCAATACCGTCATTCGCCAGACCGCAGAGCCCCGTATCGTAGGCAAGAGCCTTAATCTTCATCCCCTGCTTACTCTTATGATGATCTATATCGGCTACGGGCTGTTCGGCATTCTCGGTATCCTTATCCTGCCTGTCCTTGCCGTCACCCTCCTCGCCTTACTGAAGGGCGATGATACCGCCCAGGTCGACTAACTCACCGTCCGACAGCGATATGGGGGTAAATCCCTCGCGGCGTATTGCCTCGCATATCCTCTCACCGTCGGGATGAGCTTCAATATTGCCGAAGAAATATATTTTATTGCCCACAACGCCGCTTGCACCGCCTATAAAGCCGTATTGGTGTGGGGGCAGGGAAATACCGCCTGCACTTATTCTCGTCACTCTGACGCCGTATTTTTCAAGCAGCAGGGCAAGTCCCGCGTCTGCAGTAATGGCGGAATTGCCGAAGGCAAGCACCGAGCAGGCGGGATAGCCCTGCCTTGTGTGTATCAGCTCGTAGCCCTCGCACTCGGCATATTCGCGAATACCCGCCGACAAACTGTCAGTCCTGCCGAATATTCTCTTCCCGATCACCAACGCGTTCATTATGCAGTCGGTGGGATACTCCGCCCCCCTTTTCTCGTCGGTGAGGCTAAGCCTGGTGCTCGGTGAGTATTCTCTTATATCTGTGAAGAAATACAGGGCGTCCTCGGCGTACTCCGCTGTAGTGATAATCTGCCCCTCCGAGTAAAACAGCAGCGTATCGGGATGAGATCTGACCGCTTCGCCAAGACGGGTGTCGGGCGGCAGCTTCAACAGGAAAAAGCCCTCTTTCATAAGGGCTCTTTCGCATTTTTCATCAATTCTTTCGTCTACGATTAAAGCCTTCATACTTTTATAGCAAATATAATTAAAAAACTCTGCCTTATAAGCAGAGTTTTTTAAGTCCATTATGCACGTTCGATCTTTCCGGAACGAAGGCAACGGGAGCAAACGGAAACGGTAGTGTGGGTTCCGTTAACGACAGCCTTAACCTTGCGGATATTGGGCTTCCAGGTTCTGTTGGTCTTACGGTTGGAGTGAGATACGTTGTGTCCGAAAACAACGCCCTTACCGCAGATACTGCACTTAGCCATTTTGACACCTCCAAAAATCCCGCCCTTGCGAGCGTAATTTTATATAATAATAATTTGTTTGCATAAATCAGCAAGGGTAATTATAGCACATAAAGAAACAAAATGCAAGTGTTTTTTGAAATTTTTTTAATATTTTTATCATTTTTCTTTCATATATTTGATTAAACTCTATTTTTTCAGAAAACGAGGGGCATATGAGCGATAGAAAAAGTTTTTTTAAGAGCGGAATAATGTTAACTATGGTCGGTCTTGCGATGAGAACGGTGGGAATGTTCTTTGGCGCATTCATATCCCGAATGGTTGGCGCGGAGGGAACCGGGCTTTATACTCTGATTATGACTGTCTATTCCTTTGCCGTGACCTTCGCCACCTCGGGAATAAGCTTGACAGTTACAAGACTGGTTGCGGCTGCAATAGGCGAGGGAAAAGAGGAAAAGATAGGCGGTGTACTGAGGGGCGCGATTATCTGGGCGCTCTCATTCGGTCTTGCCGCCACGGCAGGTCTTTTTCTCGGGGCGGAATTCCTTGGGAACAGGGTTTTATCGGATATAAGAACTGTTTCTTCTTTGAAAATACTTGCGCTTTCGTTAATCCCCGCTTCGCTTATGGCTGTATTTTCGGGCTACTTCGTAGGTGTTAAGCGGGTAAATTTCAACGCGGTCGTATCGGTATTTTGCCAATTTTCAAAGATTCTGTTAACCGTACTTCTAGTCACTCATCTTGCACCCGGAGGAACCGTAAGGGCGGTGATAGGATTATGTCTTGGAATAACTTTGACCAAGTCGGAGGCCCAGCGGTCTTAGGAAGACA
>JAZNWM010000232.1:0-3576 GCA_045593345.1 Eubacteriales bacterium | reverse complement strand
CTCCTTGGCCCACAGAACGACATGGCTACGATCCGACTTTATATACAGCTTCGGCAGCAAACGACGCTTCTTCCTCAAATCTGCCTATCCCGGGATGGCATATTTGGTAAGACCGAAAAAGACCAAATTGTGTATAGTTTTGACATATCTAATCCTTTTAGAATATGTATATGCTCGCAAGCTAAGGATAATCAAGGTTGAAATCCGCCGATTTTGGCGGATTTCTTCTTTTTTTAAAATGGTCTTTTTTTACCGCCGTTTGCCCCCTCTCGCCGTATGTATATACGCCTTCGGGTCGCAAAGCGACGCTTCTCGCCTAAATCTGACTATCCTCCAAAAAGAGGCTGTCTCAAATCCAAATTTGAGACAGCCTCACTTGCTTTTATATAGTATACGAATCGCGGTTGGAATACCGATATGGGCTATCCCTTCTGCGAGCCGACGGGGTTTATGATACTGTATCCCACGTTAACGAGATGGTCGGCAACACGCTCAAGACCTAATACGGCAGAAGAATAATATGGGCTTACCTCAATGCTGCAATTTCCCTCTGCCAGACGGGAGTAATGGCTTGCGGTCAGGTTTTTCTTCATATCATCCACCGTTTCCTCAAGCTCGGTCAGCTCGGAGAGGCGAGCTTTATTAAGATTCTCAAATGCATCCTTCGCTATTTCAAGCATTTTGAAAATAATACTGCACATATCCCTGATGTCAGAGCGTGCCATTTCCGAGAAGCTGATATTCTTGCCCTTCATCTCCTCGCCGATCTCATAAAAGTTCTCGGCGTGGTCTCCGATTCGCTCAAGGTCGTTAAGCACGTGGAAATACGAGCCTATGACCTTCTCGTCGGTCTGCGTAGCATCGGTAGAGAGCTTTATAAGGAATTTCGTCAGCTCACCGTTGGTAAAGTCGATTATCCTCTCGTTGCTTCTTATGCGGTCGGAGCTTGCAAGTGTTCCCGTTTCCATCGCTTCGAACGAAAGGCCGATATTCTCCTCCACCAGGCTGAGCATATAGTCCATTTCCTTTTTCACCTGCATTAATGCAACAGGGGGGGTGGACAGAAGTCTGTCGTCGACGTACTTTAATACAAGGCTTTCCTCCTGGTCCTCATCGTCCTTGATAACGAGACGGGAATAATTAACCAGAAGCCTGGTAAACGGAAGAAGAAGGCAGGTCGTGGTAACGTTGAATATAACGTGGAAGGCGGATACTCTCATTTGCAGGGACATAGGATCGTCACCCGAGAACAGAGACGTAAGCAGGTTGACCGTCTGCTCGTTGAATATCCAGATAAGTGCGGCAAAGACGGCGGTGCCGATAACGTTGAAGGTAAAGTGTATAAGAGCAACTCTCTTGGAGTTGGCATTACCTCCAACCGATGCGAGCAGGGCTGTCAGGCAGGTACCTATATTTGCACCCAGGATTATAAAAAGTGCAAGGTCAAGCGTAAGCACACCCGTGCCAACCATAGTAATTACGATACCCGTCGCTGCAGACGAGCTTTGAATAAGTGCAGTAAAGACGGCACCTATCAGAATCAGGAGCAGCGGGAAATCTATCACCTCAAATATGCCGGCGAAAAGCTCCTCAACGAGAGAGTTGCCAAACGCCTGCTCGCTGCTCATAATATTCAATCCGACGAAGATCAGTCCAAGTCCGGAGCATAGCATACCGGAAAGCTTTATCTTTTCGTTCTTGGAGAAGCCCATCATAACGCCCGCAAATGCGAGGATATACATAAGCATATCAAAGTAGTCGTTTTTAAGAGCGACGAGAACGCCTGTGATCGTGGTACCGATGTTGGCACCCATAATTATCGGCGTGGCCTGCATAAGCGTCATAACGCCCGCATTTACAAGACCGATAACCATAACCGACGTAGCAGATGAGCTTTGGATAATGGCGGTAACTCCTGCACCGATACCAACTCCGGATAAACGGTTGTTGCTGATCCTCTCAAGCATATTCTTCATACCGCTGCCGGCACTTTTCTCAAGAGCATCACTCAAAAAGTTCATTCCAACGATAAACACGCCGACGCCGGCGAGCAACCAGATCAGGCTTTGAATTAGTAACATTTCCATAAAAATCTCCAGGGTATTTGCTTGCTGAGGGCTACGCGAGGCAGCTCTTCAGCCTTTATTATCTTCTCTTTTCGATGATATGTAAGGTGGGGTTGACTATCTGGTCGCAGACAGAAACGCTGGTCTGCCTGGTTGCCATAAGTCGCATACCTATATTCTCGATAATGTTTCTGGGAGGAAGGGGAAGATCCCTCATCTCCTTGGAGTTGATCTGCTTTGACTTGGATACGATAGAGATGTATCTGTCGTAAATGGTGGAGTTAAGCAGAGCAAACAGACCGAAGGCAAATCTCGGATTTATCTCAACGTTCTTGTCAACGGTGTCGATAAAGTTGATCTTGTTGTGAGTGCTGATGTAACGGTAGTTGGGAAGCTGTGCAGCCATATAGATCGCCGCGTTTACGAATCTGTCATCGCTCTTTGCGGGAACACGCTTGATGATGATCATATTCTTGTTACGCTGAACAAGACGCTCGTTGGTAGGCGAGATGTACTGGTGCTTCACAGGCTGGGGGAAGCGGATCTGACCGCCCTTGATCGCGGAGGGGCGAATGAGGGGAACGCAGCCCTTGATCGGATCGGTGAAGAGAAGTCCCTCGCACCTGGAGTCGATAATAAGGCCTGTGCTCATCTTGAGTCCGAGGCTGGCAAGGGTCTCGGGCTGGTCGGAGATGTGCTTTACGATCTTGGTGTCCTCAACGCTCTTGGGCAGGGTAAGCGTGCCGTCCTCGGCATCTACGATAAAGCTGTATGCCACGGGGGGCAGTGCAGTCACCTTCACACCGTTGTCGGTAGAGGTGGTCACGTCGATGGTATCGCCACGCTCGCCGTTTACGTATGCTAAGATGAAGGATTTCTTAAGGGGAATCGCACGCTTGGGATTCTTCTGCTTGCCGACGAAGAGGTGGATCTTGCGAAGGGCAAGGGTATCCGCCATCTCCTTACGGAAGGAGGAAAGCCCCGACGATGTCGCCGACAGGGTGGGAAGCATAATGACAAGCTGGCCGTCGGCCTCAAGATGCTTCGCCGCAAGGCGACAGAAGAGATATGGTGCACCGATCTTAAGCTGGGTGACACCGCCTACCGCATCCGCCTCGGCAGAGTGCTTGTCTATCAGGTCGAGAGGGGGATTGCAGAGGATAAGGTCAAACTTGTCCTCGTGTATCTCGTCGAAGAGTGCCACGGTGTAGTGGTTCTTCGAATCGGTGAGATAGTTCTCCTCGTATACGGTCACAAACAGCTTCACGCCGTAATCGTGACGGCACTTCTTTCTGATACGCTCCAAATTATTCTTAAGCATAGGAATGAAAACGGGATTATTTTCGTAGCAGGTGATAAATACCTGCTTTGCGAGAGGGGCTCTCTTGCATACCTCCTCAATAGCGGCGGCGGCAAGAATACCCGTGCCTGCTCCGGGATCGAGAATGGTATACACCGTCTTCTTCTCGTCGATATTCAGCATACCTGCCATAAGGCGTGCGGTATCCTT
>JAZNWM010000231.1:0-12699 GCA_045593345.1 Eubacteriales bacterium | reverse complement strand
GCCTTGTCTTGAGAGATTTTTCCACTCTTGCCTATAGATTATTCTAACATAAAAGAGCGTTTTTGCTAACTTTAGGTTGCAAAAACGCTCTTTTTGTCGTTTTTAAAAACGAATCTTGAATTGAGAATTTAAACTAAATCTTATATTGTCCCGATACCACCTTACCGAGAATACGGATGCGATCAAGCTGACTGCCGGAGTATCGCATCGGCTTGTAGGTGGGGTTCTCGGGCATAAGGGTAAGGATACCGTCCTCGCGGTTAAAATACACACGCTTTACCGTGGCCTCGTCATCAATAAGTACAACTGCAATCTCGCCGTCGTCAACGCTCTCCTGCTTCTTAACGAATAGCAGATCCCCGTGAAAAATCCTGGCGTTTATCATACTGTCACCCTTGGCAGTAAGGCAGAAGTCGGCAGCAAGGTCGGCGTTTGCCCTGGCGTAGCATTCACGCTCCTCGCCTGCAAATATAGGCTCACCGCAGGCAACGTTGCCAAGCATCGGCAGGCTCTTCATATCCGCACCGGCAAGGCTTGCCACCGTAATATTATTAAAGGAAGGAATATCCTCATCCTCCCATCCCATAAGGCTGGCGGGCGTCGTACCCAGCACGCCTGCAAGGGCTACTATCTTATCGTGTGGGATGTTGGCAATTGCCCCCGTCTCATATCTGTGTACGGTCTGTCTGCTGGTGCCAATTCTCTCGGCAACCTGCTCAAGCGATAGCCCCATCTTTTTTCTCAACTCTCTGATTCTTTTGGAAATCAAGCTCATCACCTCTCCTCGAAAATGTTATAAACAGATAATTATGCATCTCGTACAGGGCTTTAGTACTCAAAGGCCCCTTTTTTTCGGTTAACAAAACGCCAAATTCTGCCCCGATTTTTCTTCCTCGACACATTCTGCCTAATTATAACATATTGTCACGTAATATGCAATACTTTTTCTTGAAAAAATTCAAAATTGTCACTTGACAAGCAACAAACCTTGTGTTATAATTGTCACGCAACAAGCAACAAAATGCTTTTATCACTCGACGAAAATCTCACCCCAGGTGACAAAATCAAAAAAAGAAAGGAATTGTCCAACGAATGTATACGTGTGTGAATGCAAAAGAGGGCATACCGCCGAGGCTATACAGAAGCCCAACGGAGATCCGCCGCGATATGGCAGTCATTTCCCACAGGATCAGGGAAAACGAAGAAATGCTGTCGGTACATAACCTGCTTATTGAGATGATACCTCTCTGGGCAGAGCAGTCACCCGAGAGGTGGCTGCCCGAGCTTGCGGCAACGGTTGCCGAGGCTCAAGAGGCACTTGATAATCTTAAAAGGCTACAGCGGGCCCTTGAGGAGCTGTCCTATGAATTGGAGGAAGTAAGATGGATTATGAGTCATTGATGCCGACCGAGCTTGATAATCTTATCACAGCTCTCTGCGGCGATTATCTTCGCCGTGCAGATATTATCTCCCGCAGGGACGCACCTTATAACGTAATTATGGAATACCGCTTCTTGAATTACCGCATTATGAACGCCGCCGTAGAGATTGCGGGTAGCCGTGATGCCATACTTTTCGTCTATGACATCGGCAATAATATCGGCTATGCCGCGAGCGATCTCTACTGCCTTTCCGAGGCGGTGTATAAGGAGCGAAAGATGGAGGTGAAGTATAATATAGCACGCAGACTGTCGCTTATGTAAAAAAGATTATCTCCCGCCAGAGTATGACATATTTTTTATTTTCGGTGTGCTAAAATGTGTCTTACAAAGCAAAGGAGAGAGAAAATGCATAAGGACGTTATTTTCAGCGAGGACACAGGGCGTCTTACCGCCCGGATTTTGGGTGACCTTGATCACCATACCGCAAGGCCCGCACGCGAGAGCATTGACAGAATGCTCTTTGAGACCAGGCCCCACACCTTGATCATTGATTTTTCAGGGGTGGAGTTTATGGACAGCTCGGGGCTTGGGCTTATTCTCGGCAGGGTAGAGAAGGCGTCAGCCCTGAATTGCGAGGTTGTATTGACGGGGGCATCACCACGACTGATGAAGCTTATCACCCTGTCGGGAATTGACAGGGTTCGCCACCTGACCGTCGTAAAGTAAAAAGGAAGGAATCATAAAATGAAGAAGAAAATAAACGAAATGGAGCTTACCCTCCCCGCCATCAGCGTCAATGAGGCGGTATCACGCTCGGTGGTTTCGGCATTCGTGGCAGAGCTTAATCCTACGGTAGAGGAGCTTGGCGACCTTCGCTGTGCAGTCAGCGAGGCAGTAACGAACTGTATCGTTCACGCCTACGGTGGAAGGAAATATCCCGACGTTGGCTATATTTACATATCCGTCAGACTTTACGACAATAGGGAGATCACGGTAGAAATTACCGATGAGGGCTGTGGCATCGAGGATATCGAGCTTGCTCGCAGACCGAGATTTACCAGCGGAGAGTCGGGCGAGAGATGCGGTATGGGATTTCTCGTGATGGAGAGCTTTACCGACTACCTTAGCGTCAGCTCGCAGAGGGGGGTAGGCACCAGCGTCCTTATGAGGAAAAATCTGAAGCCCTGACCGAAGGATCAAAATGAAAATTAAAGAAAAAAAGAGTCCCTACGACGAAAATCTAACTCTTCTTCGAGCATACAGAGAGGGGGATCTTGAGGCAGGCGAGCGACTCGCCGAGCTGAACGCACCTCTGGTCTACAGCATAGCCGCACGATTTCAGGGACGCTCAGCTGATATGAGCGACCTTGTGGAAAGCGGGAACATAGGACTCGTCAAGGCTATGAAGACCTTTGATTTCTCTCACGGCTGCGTATTTTCCACCTATGCAGTACCGCTCATTTTCGGCGAGATCAGGCGTTTTCTCCGCGATGACGGTATAATCAAGATTTCAAGAGAGGAAAAAAGGCTTTCCGCCCTCCTGTGTGCCGAGCGTGAACGCCGTCTCTCTTTGGGTGAGGACGCGGACATCGCCTCTGTCGCGGCGGCGGTGGGAGTTTCGCCACAGGACGCCTCCTCCGCTCTCTTTGCCTCCTCTCCCGTACGCTCGCTTGACGAGACGGTGTATGACGATGACGACGGCACAACCCTGGGCAGCGTCATCTGTGATGAGGATGCCGAGATGCGGCAGTTTGACCGCTTCGCTCTTCGTATGGCTATCGACAAGCTGTCCGAAAACCACCGTCGGCTCATAATTTTACGCTATTTCCGTGATCTTTCCCAGACCGAAACGGCGAAGATCCTCGGTCTTACCCAGGTAAAGGTCTCGCGCGAGGAGAAAAAAATAATGGAGATTCTCCGTCGCGAGCTTTCCTGACCTAAATATTTAAATAATTTGTGAAAAACCGAGAAAACTATTGACATTTTATGGTATATAGTATAAAATATATGCTGTAGGCTTTAGCACTCTTGCGTTGCGAGTGCTAAAGCACTGAAAGAAGAGACTAAGATAAAGTGTTGTCCTAAGTGTCAGGCAAGTGTAAGTGACGGTGCAAAACCTTGAGAGTATATCAATTCTCAACGGCGTGAGAAGCATTGGTGAGTATTCGTTTTACGAGTGCGAGTCGCTTAAGAGCGTTGTGCTTCCCGCAGGCGTGGAGATCATTCACGAGCGTGCGTTTGCTTACTGCTCCTCGCTTGAAAGCATAACGCTCCCCGATAGTGTGACGAGCCTCGGATATGATATCTTAACTCATTGTGATCGGTTGAAAACGATCAGGGCTCCACGCCATCTCGCTACGTCGCTGAAGCACCGTATGACTCTGTCCGGCGGCAACGACGCAAAAATCGTTTCATACTAAATAAAATTACAAATAATAAAAAAACGCCGCTGTCCGTCATCCTGCTTTTTGCTTACGTTGACGCTTGAGCGGCAGAATGGAGAAATAAATGACTATTAAGCCTTTACTTGATAAGGTTGTATTAAAGGCTGCCGAGGCAGAGGAAACCACCAAGAGCGGTATTCTTCTTGCAGGCAGTGCAAAGGAAAAGCCCCAGATGTCCGAGGTGGTTGCAGTAGGCCCCGGCGGACTTGTTGGCGGCAACGAGGTTAAGATGACCGTTAAGGTCGGCGACAAGGTTATCGTTGGAAAGTACAGCGGCACCGAGATAAAGCTTGACGGCGAGGAGTATATCATCGTAAGTCAGTCGGATATCCTCGCTATTGTAGAGTAATTAAGAAAGGAATAAACTATGTCTAAAGAAATTCTTTACGGTATGGAGGCTCGCTCCGCACTTCTTCGCGGTGTTGATAAGCTTGCCGATACCGTTAAAATCACACTTGGCCCGAAGGGCAGAAACGTGGTGCTGGAGAAGAAATTCGGTGCACCTCTCATTACAAACGACGGCGTCACCATTGCCAAGGAAATCGAGCTTGAGGACGCGACAGAAAATATGGGTGCCAGCCTTGTTCGTGAGGTTGCCACCAAGACAAACGATGCGGCGGGCGACGGTACCACCACCGCAACCCTGCTTGCCCAGGCCCTCATCCACGAGGGTATGAAGAACGTCACGGCAGGTGCTAATCCTATGATTCTCCGCAAGGGTATCTTTAAGGCGGTTGACGCGGCTGTAGCCGAGCTTAAGAAGCAGTCCAAGACTGTGTCGGGCTCTGCCGATATCGCAAGAGTAGGTGCTATTTCCGCCTCCGACGAGACGATCGGCCAGCTTATTGCCGATGCTATGGAGAAGGTGTCCAGCGACGGCGTCATCACCGTTGAGGAGTCGAGAAGTGCCGAGACCTACAGCGAGGTTGTGGAGGGTATGCAGTTTGACCGCGGCTATCTCTCACCATATTTCGCAACCGATACCGATAAGATGGAGGCAACCCTTGACGATTGCCTTATTCTCGTCACCGATAAAAAGATTTCCAACATCCAGGACCTCCTCCCCATTCTTGAGCAGATCGTTCAGGCGGGCAAAAAGCTGCTTATCGTTGCCGAGGATATTGAGGGCGAGGCTCTTACCACCCTTGTTCTTAACAAGCTTCGCGGTACCTTCACCGTTGTGGGTGTAAAGGCACCCGGCTTCGGCGACAGACGTAAGGAGATGCTTATCGATATTGCAACTCTTACGGGCGGCGAGGTTATTACCAGCGAGCTGGGTCTTGACCTGAAGGATACCACTCTCGGTCAGCTTGGCCGTGCAAGACAGGTTAAGGTATCTAAGGAAAATACCATTATCGTCGGTGGCTACGGCGACAAGCTTGCCATCACCGACAGAGTCAGCCAGATCAAGGTTGCTCTTGAGAACACCACCTCCGAGTTTGATAAGGAGAAGCTTACCGAGCGACTTGCCAAGCTGGCAGGCGGTGTTGCCGTTATTAAGGTCGGTGCGGCTACCGAGGTTGAGATGAAGGAGAAGAAGCTTCGTATCGAGGATGCTCTCAACGCTACTAAGGCAGCAGTTGAGGAGGGCATCGTTGCAGGCGGCGGTGCCGCTCTCGTAAACGTTATCGGTGCGGTTGAGAAGACCTTCGAGACCCTTGAGGGCGATGAGGAAACGGGTGCAAGAATGGTTGCCAAGGCACTTGCTTATCCTATGCGACAGATTGCAGACAACGCGGGCATTGACGGCTCCGTCGTGGTTGCTAAGGTTCGTGAGAGCGGTAAGGTCGGCTACGGCTTCGACGCCTACAGAGAGGTATACTGCGATATGCTTGAATGCGGTATCGTTGATCCTGCGAAGGTCACCAGATGTGCTCTTCAGAACGCCGCTTCCATCGCATCCACCGTCCTCACCACCGAGGCGGTAGTATCCGAGAAGAAGGAGCCCGCTCCTGCTGTTCCCGCCGCACCCGAGATGGGCGGAATGTACTGATTTTCGCTATGCTTTTGCCATCCGGCATACCCAAATAAAAAAGCGGAGGCATCCTTTCGGTGCCTCCGCCTTCTATTATAGACCTTTTAACAGAAAACCGAAGGCCAAGACCCTCGGTTTTCTTTTTTATTAAGCATCAATTACTGCTCGTTTGCTTTGTTATCTTCCTTCTCCTTGTTCTCGGAGGGAGTCGCAAGCTTGTTTTTAAAGATTCTCTTCGCTATGTCAATAAGCCTTGCTATAGCAGGGCTGAGAATCATATTTACTGCAAGCTCAAAGACGAAATTCAGTCCTACGAAGGCTACGATAAGATAGCCAAACAGTCCCATACCCTCTGACGCGGCACCGGCAATTACGGTGTCGATGAAGAAGATAAGGCAGCCGATAAGGAAAATTCCCGTGTTGACTACGGGTGCCACAACGGCACTTACCACGATGGCAAGATAGCGGTTGTATTTCTCAAGTGCCTTGTAGACCAGACCTGCACACAGACCTGCCAAAATGCCCTTGACCATAACGGTGATAACCGTTCCGGGAACGCTGAGACCGAACCAAAATACGGCATCCACCGTGGTGAAGAATACCACCGCAGATACACCGCCCAGCCAGGCTCCTGCCGATGGGCCGAGAAGTGCTGCACCCAATACTACGGGTATAAGCGTCAGCGATATAGATGCCAGACCGCCAATCTTGATGAAGCCACCAAAGTAGCTCAGTATCGCTACCAATGCGGTCAGCAGGGCGAGAAGCACGAGTCTTTCGGTAGACACCCTCGCCTTTTTGTTTTTTGCAATAGTCATAAATCCTCCTTGCTGTCGTCTGCCCTATGGCAGTACAACGCATAAATTTATTATATTCCCCGAGGGGTAATATACAAAAAAATATTCAGTTTATTGGTTTTTCTGATATATGATATTCAGGCCCTTTAACACCAAAAAATCATCATATGTAATCTTATGTTTACAATGTGGTGTAATTACCGATGCAAGACCGCCCGTCGCATAGACCGGAAGGGAGGTGCCTACCTCGTCGAAAATACGGTCGATCATACCGTCCACCATACTTGCATTGCCAAATACGATGCCGCTCTTCATACAGTCGGCGGTGTTTTTACCGATAACGTTCCTCGGTGCCTCAAGGTCGACCATAGGCAGCTGTGCCGTTCTGCGTGCCAGGGCATCAAGGCTGACCATAACTCCGGGTATAATTGATACACCAATAAATGCACCACGCTCGTTCATAACCATCATCTTGGTCGCCGTACCCATATCCACGATGAGCGAGGGTGAGCCGTAGAGATAGTGGGCCGCAACGCAGGCACATATAATATCCGCACCAACCGATGCGGGGTTGTCACAATGAATATTTATGCCGGTCTTCACACCCGGACCAACGAGAATAGCCTCAATACCGTATATAAGCCTTACGGCAGATTTCATAACGTTGTTAAGCGGTGGAACAACCGAGGATATGATAGCACCCCCGATTTCCTCCTTCATAATACCTGAAAGGCTCAAGGCGTTCGAGATGGCTGATGCATATTCAAACTCGGTTTTTGCCCTGTCGGTTGCAATTCTCGCGACAAAGCGAATGTCCTGACCCTCGAAAACGCCAAAGTTAATATTGCTGTTTCCGATGTCGATAGTTAATATCATATAAAACGCCTCCAATTCCTCGGTTTTCTTACGGTCCTGTCTATTATAGCACAGTGAAATGAAAAAGTCAAATGCAAAATGCATCTGACTCTTCATTAATTATTCAAAGCTTACGGACTTTGCAAAATCCGATATATCGTCGGCAAATTTTTTTGCGTCATTTTTAAGCACCGAGAACTGAATAAACCAGAACGCACCGTTGTTTTCGTAAACGTAGCCGTAGTAGGTGTACTCGTTGCCGCTCGGCTCTGCCGCACTGTATATAAAGCGGTAAAGCTCGCCGTCCTTCTCAAGCTCGCAATCGAGCCCGTTGTTTCTGATCAGCGATTTTGCATAACCCTCCTCTGTAGTACCGTGAAGGACGTTGGTATCCTTGCTTACAAACACGACAATATCCTCGGATGCGTAAACTGCCGAATATCCGAACAAATTCTGCTGGCTAAAGCTCTCGTCCAGGGTAATGGTCATTTCACCTGCGGTAAAGTCCTTTTCCTGCCCCTCGATAATATCGAAAATCAGCGAGGTGATTCCGTATCCGCCGCCAAATCCGACGAGCAGGGCGAGGATAAAGACGATAATTCCGCGTACGCCGCTCTTTTTTCGTCCACCAACCGCCTCGGGTGTGTCGTTTCCGTCAAAGCGGAAGGGGTTTCCTACCGTGGGGTTGAAAATATTTCTTCCCGTAAGCAGAATATCCTCGTTTCCCTCGGGCAGCTGATAACAGTCGTTGCACCAGTCCTTGCTTACGCGATCTGCGATTACCAGCACCCGTGCGGCAGCGTCACCGATCTCAAAGCTTAATTCCTTGCCGTTTTTCAGATCACCGACCTTGCGGAAGCTGACCGTTTCCTCTCTTTTCTCGTCCGCGTATACGGGAACGGTAAGATCGGATGACGTAGCATCCTCAATATATACCTTCATCACTCCGAGGGAGCCGATGAAGCTTTTCGTCCTTATAATAGTAATAGTCCTCATTTTATTCTCCAATGAAGCTAAGCTTTACCAGCGTCTTGTCGTCGGCATAGGTTGCGTAGGGCGGTGCATCGTACTCACCCGAACCCGCAATTATCTCCTCAGCACTGAGACGCCTGAGATCTGCCGCCTTTTCATACTTAAGATAGCTTCCGATACCGTCGGTAGCGAGGAAGATCACGTCACCCTCGTGAATATCGATATATGAGTATTCCACGCCCTCCATAACCTCATCGTGACCGCTGAAAACGGTATAGGAAAGATGATTTTCGGGGTGATTACAGTACTTTTTGTACCTTTCGTCCTTGCTTACGTCAAGCATATCTACCGCCTCAAGAGGAAGCTCCCTTGCGAAAAGAATTTTTGAATTGCCGCGTAATAGCACTCCGAGGCAATCGCCCACCGCCAGATAATGAAGTTGATCATCTTTCAAAACGGAGATGATTCCAACCACCGAGGGATAGAAGCCCCATTCGGTATCGCTCCTTTTCTCGCGGTACTCTCCGACGAGGCGGTTTCCGCTCTCCGCGGCACAGCGAAGCAGCCTCTCGGTATCGGGCTCGGATATGTGGGAGGTAAGATAGGAATACACCTCGCCGATGAATATATCACCGACGTCGCCTGCCGCAGAGCTGAAGGGAGCCGCCTCGTATTCGCTATGCACCCTCGTCACGCCGTCAAGCACAATGTATATGCCTCTCTCCGCGTCCACGAGCAGTCTGTCCTCATTGGGCTTCTGAAGCTCGCGAGTATGGGGCTTTGTAGAAAAGTCTACTACGTATCTTAATTTTTCTAACAATCTCACTTTATTTATCTCCAATTATGTCGTTTGAGTAGCTGTCCCTAAGCGATGATATGTATGCATCAAGATGCTCTGTACCGGCCGCTCCTCCGTCCTTCATCTTGTCGGCAAAAACGCCGTTGTCATTAAAGCATTCGAGGAATAGCCTCATCTTCCTGTCGGTAAGGTGCTGGTATGCCTTCTCACCGTTCTTTAAGATAAAGTCAATCAGGATTTTTGACGGAGCACTGTTTTCAAGATTAAGTCTGAATATGGGCTGATTACTCTTGATAACGATCTCAATCTCGTTCTGTACCGCATCGCCAAGAAGGATATTTTCGCTTATGTAGAAAACCACACCCACGCAGTTGTCGTGGTTGATCTTTTCCTCAACCTGCTTTTCCCAGTTGATATTGTTGGCAAGCCTGCTGTCATACATAAAGTGAACCTTACGCTTGTAAAGCTCGATAAGATCGCAGTAAACAGAAATATAATCCTGAGAGGAATAGCAGACAAAAAAGTATTTATCGCCGTCGTTAAGCTTGGGATTAGGGGGAAGAAGTCCGTTGGTCGAGCAATGCTTGTGACTGCTTGACGCAATAATGTCGGCTTTTTTATGATCAAGCTCTGCGTAGGTACAGGGAAATCTGAGCTCTGCTATCGTCTTAGCCATATATTTTTTGAAATTCTCATAATCCACGTTATACTGTGGATTGTTAAGATTGAGATTTTCAAGCCTCTGTGCCTCGTCGATCAGCCGAATGGCCTCCTGCTGTGCATCTATCAGCAATGCGGGATCGCCTCCCAGACGATACTGTGACAGGAAAATAAATTTTGCCTTGACGAAGGGATACTTCTGATATTGATCGTTACGCTTTATTGCCTCGTCAATAAACCTCTCCGCCTTCTGTAAATAAAGAGGATTGACCTCGTAGCCATTCTTCAGCATATCGCAAATTGTTGATGCGTAGGAAATTCTCGGGCCTGCATTAAGCTCGTCTGGGTTGATTCTGGCAATTCTGTCAATTGCGTTGTTGTCCTCGTTAAGTGCCGATGTCATCTGTCCGTTTCTTTTATGCCATCTTGAAAGCACCTCGTGATAGAGGGGATAGCCGCCGAAAACGTTGGGATAGATTCCGCTGCACAGCTCTCGCAGACCGTCATTGTTATTTGTGTTTTTATAAATTATGGAAAGGGCGTAGAGGGCGGTAAAATAAATATCCAGCTCATTGGATGTGCCTTGATTTCTAAGTGCTTCTCTGAGATTTGCACGTAAAAGAATGGTTTTCAGCACATCCTTCATCAGCTCGTGAGCGTTTTGAACGAAAAAGCCCATAGCCAGATTGAACTCATACTTATAGGTGGTGTAGTTACTTATAATTATCTCAAGCACCCTTCGGGTTGGCTCCACCATTTCCTCTGCCGTTTCGAATTCGCTGACGCGATCGATATTTTCGAGGAAAAGATTACTTTCAATGAATGCCTGAACCTCTTCGTGTAATATTTTGCTCATAAGCTCTCCCTTCAAACCTTTTTCGACATTATTATATCATTAACGTCAGTAAAAGTCAACGGATTAGCCCGTAAAAAAGAAGCCCGCCGAATAAATCGACAGGCTTCGGTTATGTAATAAAGAAAATTAATTATACACGTATCTGTTCAGGAACTCCCACACACGCTCGATTGGGATGGCGTGTCCTCTCGGGCCAACTCCCGCCTGTGCTGCGTAGTTTACGCTGATAACCTTAAGCTCAGAGCTTAAGACAGGGCCACCGCTTGAGCCTGCGAGCCTTCCTGCATCGTGACGTATCACCTCAAATTTCACGTTGCTCCTATATGGCTCACAGTCCTCAAGGGTGATGACTTCGTATCCGCGAACCTTACCGTAGGTGATAGAGTTGGTCTGGCCGTCAGGTGTTCCGAGCGATATAACGTCGTCGTTGATTTCGGGATTTTTCTTGGCTAATTCAAGCTTCTCAACCTCGCTGTCACTCGCCTTGAAATACAGGCAGGCAAGATCGTAGTCGGGCGAGATAGCCTCCTCGCCATTGTTCGGGTTCTCGTATAAATATCCCGTATATTCGTTGCCCTTGTAGTCTACTATTGTATATTTTACGTAATCGTAGTCGGGATGCTTTACGGCAACGTGACAGTTAGTAAGAACGTAGTAGTAGCCGTCGCTTATCTCAAAGCAGAAGCCCGAGCCGAATACTCTTTCATGCGAGCCTGTTTCTATAATACCCAAAAGGGCATTGTAATATTTTACACGAATGGTCACAACGCTCTTCATCGTGTTTTGCGATATCTCGTTGGTGATGCCTGCCGCATCAAGCTCAAATCTTGCATATAGGCTGAAGCTATTGGTAACTTCTTTTGAGAAATCGTATCTTGCGTCACCGCTCTTATAGAGAAACCAGCCGACGAAGGTGTAGTTTTCCTTAGCGGGACTCTTGGGCATCGCCACCGTCTCGCCGTATTTTACCTCGACTGTTCTGTAAACCGAGCCGTCGTCATATCTGAAGGTGACGGTAAAGACCTGATTTTTATCGACTATGTCATCCTCCCTGCATCCCGTCATAACGCAGGCCAGCGTGCATATTAATAATGCCAGAAGGCAGATAAGAGTAATTCTCGTCCTCTTCATATTTCCTCCAAAATTCTTTTCTACGACCATTATATCACACCTTCCCGGATTTTGCAACCGATATACTAAAATTTACAAAAGCAGCAAAAAAGCAACAGAAGGTTGCTTGAAAATATGCCTGCTACGTGCTATACTGTAAAAAAGAGGTGATAAAATGGAAACGAAAAATATTATTTTTGAATTAAGAACGAGGGCAGGTCTCTCCCAGGAGGAGCTTGCCGAGAGGGTGTTTGTCACAAGGCAGGCGGTATCCCGCTGGGAAACGGGCGAGACCACACCGAATACCGAGACGCTGAAGCTTTTGTCAATGCTTTTCGGCGTGTCCATCAACACCATTCTCGGCTCACCCAGAAGGCTTGTTTGTGACTGCTGCGGTATGCCTATTGACGATATGACTATCAGTCGCGAGAGGGACGGCCGCTTTAATGAGGATTATTGCAGATGGTGCTATTCGGACGGTGAATACACCCTCGATTTCTGGCGTCAGTACGACGGCAACCCCGATAGAAGAAAGTTTGACGAGTTTCGGGCACAGCTGGTCTCGGAATTCAATATCCTCCTTCGGTCTGAGGGGCTACCACCGATCTCCGATCTTAACGTTCTGTCGGGCGAGTTTATTAACCTTGAATACACTCTGCCAAACGGCGAGAGGGTGAAGCTTCTTGATGACAATGCCACCTATCTCGGCAGTCAGCTTGAGCAGGGCGACAGATGCTTCGGCCTTGCCGCCAATATGGATTTTCTTCTTATCTGCAGCTATGGGGAGGAGGGCGAAAGCCCCGAGATCTTAATATATAAAAAGAGATAAAAAAGGCTGAGTCAATCGCT
>JAZNWM010000230.1:0-4240 GCA_045593345.1 Eubacteriales bacterium | reverse complement strand
ATCCGCATAAACCCCGGCAACATCGGTGAAAAGGATAAGATCCGTGCGGTTGTCAACGCCTGCAGAGAGCGTTCGGTTCCCATCAGGATCGGCGTGAATTCGGGCTCGCTGGAGGCTCACATTCTCAAAAAATACGGCTCTCCCACAGCCGAGGCACTTGCCGAGTCGGCTCTTTATCACGCGGGCCTGCTTCTTGATCTTGATTTTCGGGATATTATCCTGTCGGTAAAATCCTCTGACGTTCAGACTATGATAGCGGCTAATCGCATCCTTGCGGACAGAACCGACCTTCCCATCCATCTCGGCGTCACCGAGGCGGGTGCGAGAGAGCGGGCTGTTATTAAGAGCAGCATCGGTATCGGCACTCTTCTTGCCGAGGGCATCGGTGATACGATCCGCGTATCTCTTACCGACGATCCCACGGAGGAGATTTATGCCGCGAGGAGAATTCTTGATTCGCTCTCGTTAAGTGAGAAATCGGGTATGGACATCGTGTCCTGTCCCACCTGCGGCAGGACGAAAATTGACCTCATCTCTCTTCTCGCCCAATTTGAGGAGCGTGTGAGGGCAGAGGGACTTGATAGCAAGCCTGTGAAGGTTGCCCTTATGGGCTGTGCCGTAAACGGGCCGGGCGAGGCTCGTGAGGCAGATATCGGTATCGCGGGCGGAGTCGGTGAGGCTCTGCTGTTCAAGAAGGGCGTTATTATCAGAAAGATAAAAGAAGAAAGCCTGATCGACGAGCTTATCAGCGAGATAAAGGCTATGTAAAATAATATGGGGCGGCGTTCTGCCGCCCTGCTTTCTCAATACATAAAAAGGAAACAGAAAATGTCGGAAGAAAAAAGATTTTTTGACGTATTTGCAAAATATAAGCCCTCGGAGGAGAAGCGTCTGCTTCTTGAACGGGGACATTCGGCACGCTTCCGCTATGCCAAGGACCCTATTCGCGTAGAGGTAGAGCTCAGCTTTGATTCTCACGAGGATGCCGAGCTTATTTATGAGATTGAGGACGAGTGCAGAACGCTCTATTCTGCCGAATCCTTTAAAATATTGCCCCATTTCCCGCCCGAGTGCTTTGATATGTGCTATTTTGACGAGATTGTCCTTGAAGCATCTCTCTGCGGTGCGGTCACCCACGGCTTCTTCAGCGGGGCATCCTATTCTGACGACGGCGAGACCGTCACGGTATCCATCCCCTTCTGCGATACGGGTGTGGATTTCGTACGCCGTGCCGATACCGAGGCTATTCTCTCTAACATTCTCTTCAGCAGATACGGCGTCCGCCGCAGGATAGCCGTCGTATGCGGTGCGGGTGCCGACGAGCGTACTCAGCGGCTTGAAAGAGTGCGTGAGGAGAAGATTGCCGACGCCGAGAGGAATAGTCGTGAACGCTTCATCGCCGAGCGTGAGAGAAGACTCAAAGAGCTTGAGGAGCAGAAGCGTGCCAGCGACCCCACCTACGATTTTGAGGCACGTGCGGGCATTTCCTCTGCTACGGGTACTGCCGAGGTCATCGGCGAGACGGTTTACCGTATGGGTGCTACAACCTATGATTTTACCTCCTCCGAGCTTATTTTCGGCGATGATTTTAACGTCGGCACACCCACCCCGCTTGCAGAGGCGGCAAAGCTGAAGGGAAGATATACCTTCCTCGGCACCGTCTTCAGCGTGGAGTCAAAGGAAACGCGTGCGGGTGATAAGGTTAACTGTACCGTGGGCATTTCCGACGGTGCTTCGGCTATATATGTAAAGAATACTTTACCAAAAGAGGAGCTTGACTGGTTTAATTCGTTGAAGGCGGGTACTCATCTTGCCGTTCTCGGTAGAGTACAAATTGATAAATACGACAGCGAGCCCTTCCTCTCGCCCATATCCATAAAGAAGATTTCAACCCGTCTTCGTACCGACGATGCTCCCGAGAAGCGTGTGGAGCTTCACCTCCATACAAATATGTCTCAGATGGATGCCATCATCACTCCCGAGGAGCTTATCAGCACTGCACTCCGCTGGGGACATAAGGCTATTGCGGTCACCGACCACGGCAACGTGCAGGCGTTTCCCGAGGTTATGCTGGCACTTGAGAAGTCAAAGTCCGACCTTAAGGTTCTCTATGGCACCGAGGCGTATTTTGTAAACGATACCGCCAAGTGCATCTTCGGTAGGAGCTATCCCGCCTTTGACGACGAGATGGTGGTGTTCGATATCGAGACCACAGGCCTTTCCAACCGCACCTGTAAGATCATTGAGATCGGTGCGGTGAAGATCAAGGGCGGTAAGATCATTGATAAATTCAATATCTTCGTAGACCCCGAGACCCCAATTCCCGAGGAGATCACAAGGCTGACCTCTATTACCGATTCGGACGTTAAGGGGGCACCGAAGGAGCGTGAGGCTCTGGAGCTGTTCTTTGCCTTCGCAGGCGAGGAGCTGCTTATTGCTCATAACGCAAGCTTTGACATTGGCTTCATTCGTGTGGCGGCAGAGAGACAGGAGATGCCATTCAACAACCCCTACCTTGATACTCTCGGACTTTCCCGATACGTAAACCCCGAGCTTAAGAATCATAAGCTCGATACCATCGTTGAGTATTACAGCATAGGCGACTTCCATCATCACAGAGCATCCGACGACGCCGAGGTGTTAGCTCATATCTTCATTGAGATGCTCCGCCGTCTGCGTAAGGAGGGTATACGTGATTTTGAATCTGCCATAAGTGCTATGAGCGAGAAGGTTGATCCCGTCAAGCTCAATGCACATCATATGATAATCCTTGCTAAAAACGGCGAGGGACTTAAGAATCTCTATAAGCTCATCTCATACAGCTATCTTAACTACTACGGCGGTGCGGGCAGACAGAAGAAGGTGCCCCGTATACCCAAGACGGTTCTTGAGCAGCACAGAGAGGGACTTATTATCGGCTCTGCCTGTGTGTCGGGCGAGCTTTACGATGCAATTCTTGAGGGCAAGAAGGACGAGGAGCTTGAGGAGATCGCCTCCTTCTACGATTACCTTGAGATCCAGCCTCTCTGCAACAACCGCTTTCTGGTTGACGAGGGTAAGGTGGCAGACGACGAGGCACTCCGCGACATCAACCGCCGTATTCTTGCTTTGGGTAGAAAGCTTGGTAAGCCCGTTTGTGCCACCTGCGACGCCCATTTCCTTAATAAAGAGGATGAGATATACCGCCGTATACTTCTCGTTGGTATGAAGTTTAAGGACGCCGATAAGGACGAGCCCATCTACCTTCGTACCACCGAGGAGATGCTGGAGGAATTCTCCTACCTCGGTGAGAGCGATGCCTACGACGTGGTAGTCACCGCACCTAATAAGATCGCCGATATGTGCGAGAGGATTCGTCCCATTCCTACGGGCAGATACGAGCCCGACCTTCCGGGAGCAAAGGAGGAGCTTGTTAACTCCTGCTGGAGCCGTGCTCACGCCTGGTACGGTGACGAGCTTCCCGATATAGTTAAGAACCGACTTGACCGCGAGCTTACCTCGATTATCAACAACGGCTTTGCGGTGCTTTATATGATCGCCGTTAAGCTTGTTGCCTATTCCGAGAGCCTGGGATATCAGGTTGGCTCACGTGGCTCGGTAGGATCGTCCTTCGTTGCCACTATGTCGGGTATATCCGAGGTTAACCCCCTTCCGCCTCATTACAGATGCCCTAAGTGCCGTTATTCCGAGTTCTTTACCGACGGCTCGGTAGGCTCGGGCTTTGACCTGCCTGACAAGGCCTGTCCCGTCTGCGGAGAGATGCTCTATCAGGACGGTCACGATATTCCCTTTGAGACCTTCCTCGGCTTCTACGGTGATAAATCACCCGATATCGACCTTAATTTCTCGGGTGACGTGCAGGGTAAGGTACATAAGTATACCGAGGAGCTGTTCGGTCAGGGGCAGGTATTCCGTGCGGGTACGATTACGGGACTTGCCAGCAAGACTGCCTGGGGCTACGTGTCGAAATATCTTGAGGAGAAGCGTATCAAGATTCCGAAGGCACAGGTAGGCTATATGGCGACCAGAATTAACGGTATCAAGAAAACCACGGGACAGCATCCCGGCGGTATCATCGTTGTGCCGAAGGAGTATGACATCTACGATTTCACTCCCGTACAGCATCCCGCCGACGACCCGAAGGCAGATACCGTTACCACACACTTCCAGTTCTCCTATCTTCACGATACGATTCTGAAGCTTGATGAGCTTGGCCACGATATTCCCACCAAGTATAAGA
>JAZNWM010000229.1:0-15576 GCA_045593345.1 Eubacteriales bacterium | reverse complement strand
TGCTTACGTCACGCTGAGCAATATAATTGTCAAGTGCCTCGTGCACAAGCTTGATATATGCAGTGTTTCCTCTCAGTATATTGTCAATAACCGAGATGTATCCGTCCTTTGTCATTACCTTATAAAGACAGTCGTATTCCTTTACGAACTCGCCGATGGCGATAAGAGTCTCACGCATCCTCTGCTCAACGAGCTTGGATCTCAGTCCTCTGAACAGGGGATTGGGATTCTCAATGCGACACTCCATCCTTGCTAACGCGTGGAGGGCCTTCTCGCTTTCAAGCAGGGCATAGTGAGCCAGAACCTGTCTTGTATAAGGATATTTTGTAATGTTGAAGAAGCCCTTGCGTGACTTCTGTATTTCGGTAAGCCTTGCCTTTACCTCTGCTATGGTGGGAATCTCAATATCCGGACGCATGCAGTCGATAATGGGATTCTTCTCCTTTGCCTGCACGAAGCTGTAGTAGGTCTCCACGATGTTGTTTGCCTTGATGGTAAACATCGCGTCGGACAGCTCCTTGTAGGTAAGTGCCATAACGTTCTTGTACTCTATCATCCGAAGATATGCCGCATATTCCGCAGAGTTCTTCTGCAGCATATATGAGGAGGAATACATCTCGGACAGCGACAGTCCGAAGGGACGCTTGTCGTTCAGCAGGTGATAGATGTCCTCGAGGGTCTTCTCCTCCTGGTCAATTCTCGCCTGGATCGCCGCGTAGTCTTCTATAAGCTTTGGCAGATTAAGGGTGTGGTCGGCGTCGGCTCTCTTGTGTGCATCATAGCACCTCTCGTAGAAGGCGTGCCTCTCCTTCGCCTCATCGTTTATATACATCGCCTTGTCGTTGAGATTGCCGAGACGTGAGAATACAACGTCAAGAGCCGCCTTCTTCTGGGATACGACCAGCACCCGCTTCTTCTTGCAGAGGGCGTCGGTGATTATATTAACGATGGTCTGGGACTTACCCGTACCGGGCGGGCCGTAGATAACCATATTACCCATCTGGTCAACCTTCTTGACCACCTCGGACTGGGCGAAGTCAAGCATCCTTACGATGTAGCTCGCCTTGGGAGGCGTTCTCCTTGCACGAAGAGGCTTGCCGCTCTTTCTGATCTTGTCAAGCAGAATAAGTCGCTTCTTGCCGAATTTTCCTCCCGTACGGAGAAGCTCGTCGATGGCATCGTTGGTCAGCTTCTTTTTCTCAAGCACACAGTAGTCGCCGTATACCGAGTTGGAGATGGTAAAGCGTCCCAGCACCGCCGCGTATCTTACCGACAGCTCGCCCTTCGTGGGGTCGGGCTCCTTGAATCTTGCGTAGTTGTATATATGCTTGGATGCCTTGCACTCAATTCTTATTCTGGCGTTGCCGATGTGCTGTATGACCGACAGCAGACTTCTGAAGCCCGACAGGTCGTCAAACTCGGTCTCAAGGTCGTCGACGTTCAGCTTCTTTGACTGGGCGTAGGCGAGGATAAGTGCCTTGTTTATCTGTATCTTCTCCGCACCGTTGAAGCGGATGTCAACCGTCTCGTCGTCATACACGTCTATCTTGACGGGGAAGAGCAGGAGGGGTGCCTTGATAAGCGTCTTCTGGGGGCCCTGCTGTATAGCACCGAATACGAAGGGATATCCTATATACAGCTCGTATTTACCCGTCTCACGCTCGATCTCCTCAACCTCACGCTTCAGCTCCACGATTTTTGCGACCTCGCTCTGAATAAGCTTGGTCTGATCGGAAGTTATCCTCTTCTTACGCTTTCTCTCCGCACGCTCGTATTCCTCAACGCTGCCCGCCGCCTCGGCGTCCGTCTCGGGCTCCTCGACCATACCGAGATTGCCCACCAGCTCAAGCGTCTCCTCGCGGCGAATAAGCGACAGCGGCTCCTTGCCGCCGCTCCAGAGGAAGTCAACGAGCTCTGCAACCTTGTCCTCGCGTCCCTCAAAAATACGTCCTATATCGTAGGAGTTTTTTCTCGAAATATTCTTTAAATATAAACACTTATTTTTGCCGCCTATCTCAATAAGACGCTCTTTGTAATAAGTGTATATGCTTTTTCCCATTAAACCGACCGTACCTTTCCGTCGGATGCCGTCGCCTGCAGACGCGGTGCTTTTTCCTTTCGCACCAATTCCGACTAATTTACGTTTTTACAGTTTTTTACATATTAAATTATATCACATAAATAATAAAAAATCAACAGACATTTGGCCTAAAATAGCCATATTTTTCAAAATATTTTAACAAATCTTTACAAAATGCGTGCATCCTCCGCCTTTTTGACGGATAGCGGAGGAGCGGCTTGCGAAAAAGGAGAATTAGCGTGACGGCAGACGATAGAGATAGAATGATATGCGATTTGCTGGCGGGGCCCGGGGGGGTGGAGCCTCTTGGGGAGTGCGTGGCTGTGCCGCCTGTTGCCCTGGCTGAAAGGATTCTTTCGGCTGTCTTGACGCTGATGTTCGGATCGCTCTCCCCCCTTGCGTACGGTCCACAGACCGACCCTCATGCCCTTTGCGACCTGCTGATATCACTCCTCTCGGATTATCTATATACCCGACGGGGCGAGGGTGAGGGCGGGGAAATCCTTAAGAGCCTTTTCTCATCCCTCCCCGAGGTTAGGGCAGAGCTTATTTCTGACGCCGAGGCGATTTACGAGGGCGATCCCGCCGCCCGCTCGGTCTGTGAGATCATCGTCTCCTACCCGGGCTTTCTCGCTACGGCGGTATACCGTATTGCCCATCTTCTTCACCTTTGGGGCGTAGACTATCTTCCGCGGATGATGACCGAATACGCCCATAGGCTGACAGGCATTGATATTCACCCCGGGGCAGAGATCGGCAGGCGGTTCTGCATAGATCACGGTACGGGAATAGTCATTGGCGAGACGGCGAAAATCGGCGACGGAGTAAAGCTGTATCAGAGCGTCACCCTTGGTGCGAGAAGCTTTGCAAGGGGGGATGACGGCAGGCTTCTCAGGGGCGGCAAGCGACATCCCACCGTAGGTGACGGCTGCATAATCTACGCGGGTGCCACCGTCCTGGGCGGCGATACGGTCATCGGCAGCGGCTCGATCATCGGCGGCAACGTCTGGCTTACCCATTCGGTTCCCGCGGGGAGTAAGATTTATTATAAAGAAAGATGAAAATATTACAGAGGGGCGAAGAAAAGAGCAAGCAGGCGGAATTACCGTTTACTTGCTCTCTTTTTATTAAGTTATTTTGCCGTCAGAATTATTCTGCGTCGGAATTCAACGCCTTTTCTATATTCTCAACGAGCGTCGCGTGGCTCACCTTGCTTTCCGTGGTAAAGGTGATAACTCCCCTCTGATCAAGGATCAGCGTTCTGGGATAGCTATCCGAGCCACCCAGCAGGGTAAAGTACATATCGGTGTTGTCGGTCAGAGGCAGGTCGTATGCGAACAGCATCTTCGAGCCGGGGAAGTTCTTGCTGATATACTCGGGTGCATCCTTTTTGTAGGATACGGTATGGATGGTAAGCACCACTACCTCGCCGTCGTATTCCTCAGCCACCTTGTTGAAGTCGGGCAGCTCCTGCTTACAGGGACCGCACCATACACCCCAGAAGTTTATGATAACCACCTTTCCCTCGAGATCTCTGATGTTGACCGTTCCGCTGCCGTCAACCAGCTGGAGAGGATATGCGGGACATCTGAAGCCTACGGTGTTGCCCGTAGGAATATTCTCTTCGTTGCCTCCGTCATCCGAGCCATCGCCATCGCCTTCACCCTCACCGCCAACGATATTTCCGTCATCGTCGATAATGGGCAGGTCGGTGCCGTCGTCGTAAATGAAGTTGAAGTATATAAGCGAGCCGATAAGCACAAGCGACAGCACCAGGGCGGTGATCCTTGTCAGCAGCTTGACGCGTCTCTCACGCTTCGCCGTAAGGTCTGCCTTCTCCTCGTCGCTCTTCGCGGCGAGAAGCTCGTTTTCGGGCAGAATAATCTTACTGCCCTTATAGCTTATAGCCTTGGTGGGACAAACGCCCACGCACTTGCCGCAGCTGATGCATTCGTGGTCGCCTACGTGATGGATATCCATCTCGCATACGCTGATGCACTTGCCGCAATTTATACACTTGCTCTTCTCAAGTGTAATGCCGAAGAGCGAGAATTTGTTGAACAGACCGTAAAGGGCACCGAGGGGACAGATAAATCGGCAGAACAGACGGTAGATAAATACCGTTCCTACGATAATGCTGATCGCCAGGGCAAATTTCCAGGTGAACAGCGGGCCCAGCATACCGAGCATACTCTCGTTATTCGGGTTGATAAGCAGGCCTAACGCACCGCCCACAGTTCCCGCGGGACAGATGTATTTGCAGAATGCGGGAAGGGGGAAATCCTTCGTCATATAAAGCAGGGGAATAATAACCACGAATACCGCAAGAAGCAGGTATTTGAAGAAGGACAGCACACGCGTCACACGGCTCTTCTTAAGCTTCGGGGTCTTTATCTTATGTAACAGATCCTGCAGAAGACCGAAGGGACAGAGCCAGCCGCAGATCCATCTGCCGAAGATAATGCCGTAGAGCATTATGATACCCAGCATATAGTAGGGGGCAGTCTTGCCCGAGGATGAGAAGGAGTTCTGCAATGCACCGAGAGGGCAGCTTGTCACCGCACCGGGACAGGAGTAGCAGTTAAGACCTGGGGTGCAGAAATTCTTCGTCGCACCCTTGAATATACTGCCCGAAATATAACCCTTGAGATAGGAGTTAAAGAGCAGGGCAGAGTAAAGCTGTATCAGCCTTCTCTTCGTGGGGGCGTGGTTAGCCCACCATTTTTTTATTTTTAAAAGCACGTTTTTCATATCAGCCAAGTCCTATACACTCCGTACAGATTTTTACTGCCTTTGCCAGCACGTCGCCCATACCGCCGTTGATAATGCCAAGCACCACCATCAGCACCGCCACACCAAGCAGGGCGTATCTTGCCACAAGCCTTGCGTCCACCTTTTTCGCGGGGGCATTTCCCTCCCTGCGAGAGGGAGTACCGTTTTCCTTTATTGACCTCCTGATGATATCAATCTCTCTCTTACAGCTGGCCTCAAGGAAATATTCCTTTGGAATATGAATAAGCAGGGCACAAAGCGTCAGAGGAAGAATAAGAGCCAGGGCGGAGAGAACGTCGCCGTTCAGATTTTCAATAGTGAAGTGAAGCAGGCTCTCGGACAGCAGGGCTGTAATAAGGCAGAGCAGGAAGGAGAAATCTCCACAGAGCCAGCTGATATTCAGCCTTCTCTCACGCTCCTTCTCAATCTCACCTCTTACTCTCTCGGGGAAGGAGGAAAGCTCGAATCTTGATGCAAGGCTGTTGAGCAGATCGCTGCTTGTTCTCGCAGTACCCTCAACGTCGGATACCGAATTCGTAATATTGTATATCACGCCGAGAGTCGCCGGCACCAGTGTGATAACCGACGGTGCCAGAAGTATGAGTAAATATTTTCCCACACTCTCTCTTGAGTAGGGCATCTCCCCACCCGTAAAGTAGAGGTGTGCGGCACAAACGATAAGCATTATACCGACCAGGATAACTGCGACGGTGGTTGCTATCGCGATAATTCTGCCGAATTTTGCGTTTTTCATAATGATCTCCATTCTGCCGATTGGGGCACGAGGATATTTATCACTCGCGGTCTGCTACCTCGTTACGACCGCAGCACTTCTTGTATTTTTTATTGCTTCCGCAGGGGCAAAGATCGTTTCTGCCGACCTTAACCGTCTTGACGATGGGCTTTCTCGCAACAGGCTTATCGCTTCCGCCGGTGGAGGTGGGGGTTGCAACCTGCACTCTCTCGGTCACTCGGGGTCTGGGAACAACGGTAAGAATCTGTCTTACGGTGTCCTCCTTGATGTCGTCAACCATCTGGTCAAAGATATCCGCACCCTGAATACGGAACATAGCAACGGGGTCACGCTGGGCGTAGGAGTTAAGACCGACGTATTCCTTCAGCTCGTCCATAGTCTCAAGATGATCCATCCACTTCTGGTCTACGTTCTGAAGCAGGATTACCTTCTCAACCTCACGCATAGCGTTGGGTGCCATACCGGGAATAGAGGCGAACAGCTGATCCTTGCCGTAGTATATCTCAAGGGCACGACAGATAAGCTCCTCCTTAAGTGCCGCCTTGTCGATCTGATGAAGCTCCTCCTCGGTGTATTCAAAGCTCTTCTTGTCGGTAAGAGCACCTACGTAGTGGTTTCTGAACTCGTCGAAGTTCCAGTCCTCGGGGGTGTCAACACCGAAGCAGAAGTCGAAGGTCTCCTCAACCGAGGATTTTATCATAGATACGATTCTGTCCTGGATGTTCTCGTTCATAAGAACCTCCTGACGCTGCTGGTAGATAACGTTTCTCTGCTGGTTCATAACGTCATCGTAGGTAAGGACGTTCTTTCTACGCTGGAAGTTGTTGTCCTCCAGCTTCTTCTGTGCATTCTCAATAACGCCCGACAGAATCTTGTCGTCAATTGCGGTTTCTGCATCAAGACCCATTCTCTTGCACATATCGGCAATTCTGTCAATTCTGTCACCGCCGCCGAACAGTCGCATAAGATCGTCCTCCAGCGACAGATAGAATCTTGATTCACCGGGGTCGCCCTGACGTCCGCTTCGTCCGCGAAGCTGGTTGTCGATTCGTCTTGACTCGTGTCTTTCTGTGCCGAGGATGAACAGACCGCCCGCCTCACGCACCTTCTGTGCCTCGGGCTCAATCGCCTCGCGATACTTAGAGTGAAGCTCGCGGTATACCCGCCTTGCCTCGTTTACCTCCTCGCTGTCGGAGGGGGCAGAGCTGGTTGCCATAGCAATAAGTCCCTCCTCAAAGCCCTGCTTACGCATATCGGCCTTTGCCATATACTCGGGATTACCGCCAAGCATAATATCGGTACCGCGTCCCGCCATATTGGTGGAGATGGTCACGCTGCCGAATCTTCCTGCCTGGGCAACTATCTCTGCCTCACGCTCGTGGTGCTTCGCGTTAAGGACGGTATGGGGAATACCCGCCTTCTTCAGTACCTTTGACAGCTCCTCGGATTTTTCAATTGATATAGTACCTACGAGAACGGGCTGACCCTTCTCGCGACATTCCTTGATCTGATTTACAATAGCACGGGTCTTGCCCTCGATGGTAGCGTAAACCGAGTCCTTGCGGTCGATTCTTATCATCGGCTTGTTGGTGGGAACCTCAACCACGTCGAGCGAGTATATGGTCTTGAACTCATCCTCCTCGGTAAGTGCGGTACCCGTCATACCCGACAGCTTTCCGTACATACGGAAGTAGTTCTGGAAGGTAATGGTCGCAATGGTACGGCTCTCACGCTGAACGTCAACCCCCTCCTTAGCCTCGATTGCCTGGTGCAGACCGTCGTTGTAGCGTCTGCCGGGCATAAGTCGGCCGGTGAAGGTATCTACGATAAGAACGTTGCCGTCCTTTACGATATAGTCAACCTCGTTTTTCATAACGCCGTGAGCCTTGATGGCGATATTGACGTGGTGATAGATGGTGGTGTTCTCGGGGTCGGACAGATTCTCAATGCCGAAGAACTTCTCGGCCTTGTCAATACCGTGCTGTGTCAGTACTGCGGTGCGTGCCTTCTCGTCAACGATAAAGTCCTCGTCGTAAACGTCAAGGTCCTGCTTCGAGTCGACCTCCTTGATCACGTGACGCGTCATCGAGCGTACCAGCTTGTCTGCCATTGCGTAAAGATCGGTGGACTTAGAGCCCTGACCTGAAATGATAAGGGGGGTTCTCGCCTCGTCTATAAGGATAGAGTCGACCTCGTCGATAATCGCGAAGTTATGGCCACGCTGTACCATTCTCTCCTTGTATATAACCATATTGTCACGAAGGTAGTCGAAGCCAAGCTCGTTGTTGGTGCCGTAGGTAATATCGGCGGCGTAGGCCTCTCTCTTCTCGTTTGGCTTCTGACCGTGGACGATAAGACCGGTCTTGAGACCGAGGAATCCGTATACGCGTCCCATCTCGTCAGAGTCACGCTTCGCCAGATAGTCGTTTACGGTGACGATATGCACACCCTTACCCGACAGGGCGTTAAGGTATGCGGGCAGGGTAGCAACGAGAGTCTTACCCTCACCGGTCTTCATCTCGGCGATTCGTCCCTGGTGCAGCAGTATACCGCCGATGATCTGTACGCGGAAGGGACGCTTGCCGAGGACTCGGTCGTCTGCCTCTCTTACCAGGGCAAATGCCTCGGGCAGTATGTCGTCAAGAGTCTTGCCGTTTGCAAGATCACCCTTCAGCTTATCTGTATACGCTCTCATCTCGGCGTCGGTCATAGCCTTAAACTTGTCGGCGAGGGCCTCTGTCGCGTCAACGAGGGGCATTAATCTCTGTATCTGCTTTTCGCTGTAGCTTTTAAATAAAGACTTAAAAATTCCCATTTTCTATTCCTTTCGCTATGGAAACATAATTAATCATCATATTATATCACATAAACAGAAAAAAATAAAGAGTAATTTGTAAAATATTTTATTTTTTGTATTTTTCGAACAAAACGCTCTCTCTATATTGCATTTTACCTCGGTCTGTGGTAGAATAGACTAAATCAAAATTTTGTTGAGGAATGTATGATCAATATAGTTCTTTACTCTCCCGAAATACCTCAGAATACGGGCAATATCTCACGCACCTGTGCGGTTACGGGAGCCAGACTTCATATAATCAAGCCCATCGGATTTGAGATCTCCGACCGCACTCTGAAGCGGGCGGGCCTTGATTATTGGGATAAGCTCGACGTGACCTATTACGAAAATTACGAGGATTTTTTAGGGCAGAATGAGAATGCACAGCTTTATTTCTTTTCTGCCCACGGTAAAAATTCATACGCCGATATAGAGTATCCCGATAACGCATATCTCGTTTTCGGCAGGGAGTCGGTGGGACTTCCGAGAGAGCTTGTGAACGAGAATTTTGACCGCAGTGTACGTATCCCGATGCGTAAGACTCTTCGCTGTCTTAATCTGTCAAATTCGGTTGCCATCGCCGTCTACGAGGTTATTCGTCAGTCGGGCTTTGCGGGCCTTGAATAAGGAGGATAAAATGAAAAAAGAAAATACGACGAAGAAAATCTATAGCATAGCTATAGGCATATTCTTTTTTGCCTATGCCATCGGCTTCGGAATTCTCACGTCGGTAACCCTCTTCTCGGGCTTCTTCAGCTTTCCCGAGGTTATTCTCGGTATAGCGGGTATCGTCGTCAGCTATTATCTTGCTATAATAATTCACGAGGGCGGCCACCTTGTCTTCGGTCTGCTTGCGGGCTATAGCTTCTCCTCCTTCCGTATATTCAGTCTTATGTGGGCTCGGCAGGACGGACGCATCAGGCTTCGCCGCTTCTCCCTTGCGGGCACCGGCGGTCAATGTCTTATGATCCCGCCCGAGTCTGATGAGAGCAGGGCACAGACGCTTATCTACAACTTCGGCGGCGTAATTGCCAACGTTATCCTGGCCGCCATCCTCGCCCTGCTTTACTACCTTACGCTTAATAACGTTCTCGTCGCACTTATCTTTCTTCTCGGTGCGGCTGTGTCCTTCTACGTTGCTATTACAAACGGCATTCCCTTTAATGCGGGCGGCATGGCCAACGACGGTATGAACGCCATCCAGCTTATGAACAACCCCGACGCCAGGGACGCCTTACGAAAGCAGCTGCTTATGAATGCCGCACAGCTCGGTGGCACTCTCACCGCCGATATGCCCGACGAATGGTTCACTCTTCCCGAGGGGGCGGATATGCAGAATCTTCATTGCTCATCAATTGCCGTCTTCGCCGCAGAAAGACATCTCGACAGGCTTGACACCGTCACCGCCGAGGAGGAGATTAAAAGGGTTCTTGACTCGGGCTACAACATCCTCGGCCTGCACAGAAGTCTGCTCACCTGCGACCTTATCACCTGCCGTCTTATTAATGGGGACAGCCCCGACCTGTCGGCATATCTCAAACCCGAGCTTGATAGGTTTATGAAATCAATGCGGACCTATCCCTCGGTTATCCGTACGCAGTACGCCATCGCCCTTCTTGTAAGAAATGATGAGAGATCCGCCGAGAAAATTCTCCTTGATTTTGAGAAGACCGCGAAAAAGCACCCTTATCCCTCTAATATTGAGGTAGAGCGTGGCATCATTGCCAAAATACTTAAAAAGCACAAAAGCAGAGTATAATTTGAGGCAGAATTAAAAAAGGAGTATATTTATGAAAAGTATAAAGCCTGGTCGCGGCCCTTCGATGATGGGTGGAATTATGGGAATAGCAGTCGCCGTTTTCGGCGTTATCTGGACGGTTATTGCCGCATCAATGGGCGGCGGATTGTTTGCAATATTTGGCGTTGTGTTCGTTATCGTTGCCATTGTCAATACGGTTTATAATTTCAAAAATGCAACGGGAAAAAATCGTTATTCCACCTTTGACGTCACCACGGATGAGGAGGAGCCCGATCCTCTGAACGAGAGATACGGTGTTAACAGACCTTATGAGGCAGATACCGCCTTTCGCTATTGTCCATATTGCGGAAACAGGGTAGAGAATGACCACGAGTACTGCAGCCGATGCGGCAAAAAGCTGTCCTGATGATCTATAGCAACATACATAAGGCAACCTTTCTCTCCCGTCCGAACCGCTTTATTGCCAACTGCCTTCTTGACGGCGTAGAGGTGGTCTGCCACGTGAAGAATACCGGCCGCTGCCGCGAGCTTCTCCTGTCTGGTGCTACCGTCTATCTTGACGAGCCGTCGGGTAGCGAGCGTAAGACGAAATATGATCTTGTCGCGGTGGAGAAGCGTCTTCCCGACGGCAGAACGCTAATTATAAATATGGACTCTCAGGCACCAAACGAGGTAGCGGCAGAGCTGCTTTCACTCGGCAGACTTTTTCCCGACTCCACGTCGATTTGCCGTGAGGTTACTAAAGGAAATTCTCGCTTTGACTTCGCTGTAGAGCAGGGGGATAAAGTTACCTACCTGGAGGCTAGCCATAAGGTAATCGAACCAACAAGGTTTTAAAAGATAGATTTCTCCCTACTCATCGCCAATTTTTTCTTAAATATCCACATATTCCTCAAAAAAATCGGCTTGATTATGAAAAAATCTATTCTTTTAAAACTGCTTCGCACCATACGGCAAATAAATTTTTGATGGATTTTTTAGGATTTTGCCGAAGGCAAGTAGGGACTTTACAAGGCGAAAGCCTTAAAAAGACACTGAAATTTATTGCTGTATGGCTTATGGGTTTGATTACCTTATGGCTAAAGGCAGGGGGTCACTTTATATCAGCAACAGAACGCATCTCAAGTGCGTCCTTCAGCCTGTATGCCGACTCTGCCCCGCCCGTAAGAGTGAAATCAATTCTCACAGGACCGTCGTTTGTCATATCAAAATAATTCTCCGAGAAGATGGCGTCAATGCCGTCGAAGGAAAGCTCCATATCCTTCACGAACACGTCGGAGGCAAGGGTGATGCTGAAGCGTCTGTCCTGGCCTGTGATGACCGCCTTTATCTTCGGCTTCTTGAACTTAAAATGCTTCTCGGGCACGAAGAGCATAACGCCGCGGCTGACCACCGACGAGCCCTCCTTCAGCGTGTATTCAAGATAATACTCCCTCTCGTGTCCCGTTATGTACTCGCTAATATCGGCGGTGTGAAGCTGACGGGCGGTCATACCCTCAATTTCACAGCTTACCGAATCAGAATATACCGTAAAATTCGCAGAATCAGCTATACGGTACTCAAGATTTCCGACCAGGGCCGCCCTACGCTGGCTTGATGCCGAGAATACTACGCCCCCGCCCTCAAGGTCGGCGTAAAGAGCAATAGGTGCAAAATGGCGGGAGGAATAATACTGCAGTGGCTTCCACCTTCCACGGCAGTCGATAGCCGCAGGAGAGATAGCCATAGTGCTGTCGTTAAGGCGGGAGAATATTCCCCTACCCCGAAGTCCGCCCGAAAGGCGGCTTTGCTTAATGGCCTCGCCAACCTTATGGGCAGAGGCAAGTGCCGACGCGTATGCGAAGGCGGAAAGGTCGCGGGGATAGGGATAGCGTTCTGCCACCGAGAGAAGCATCTCGCGGATAGCGTTATCCTCTGCTATTGCCTCAATAGAATGGGAGAACAGGCTACGCTCGTCCTCTGGAATCGTGGCACGAAGGGTCTTCATTGAGGGAAGCGAGGGCAGACCGAGATAGTCGCATCTCTCATCGGGCAGCCTTACGCTGAGGTCGGGAATCGCCTCGCGGACGGCCTTAAGCATATCCCGACGGTCGCCGTCGCCAATCAGCTCGACGAGAACGAGAGAAGGATGCTTCGCCCTGTCCGCAAGGGCGGCTATATCGTAGCCGTCAAGAGTGGAGTGCTCCTCTATAATCATAATGCCGTGTACATCGCACAGCTCGTAGAATTTGTCGGTGGGAATGGGTGCTCCGTCAGGAATCAGAAGACAGTTATAGCCTGCCATAGCGGCGGAGGTCACAAGCTCGGCGGCAGTCCTCTCAGCAGATGCGGTGTCGGGCGTACCGTCGGGAAGATATATTGCACCCTGAGGAATAAGGCTCTGACCGTTCAGGAGAATATTGCCACCCTCTGCTGCCGACGCGGTGCGAAGGCCGAGGCGAATTTCCATATTATCCTCCACGTCCCCCTCGCCGTAAAGGCTGACGCTAAGGCGGTAGAGATTCTGCACACCCTGGCCGCGGGGCCACCAGAAGAGAGGGTCCTTAACGGTGATATTGCCACGCCCGCCCGTAAGACCTGCGTAGTAAAGCTGACCTGTGGAGGAGGTAAGGGTTGCAACCGCACGGGTGCGGGTGGCGTCACCGATAAGATCAAGGGTGATGCCGATATCTGCCTCGCCGCCCTCTATCCTCTCAAGGACGGTGATATTGTTGATTATAGCACCCGAGAAGCGAAGGAGCTCTACGGGGTATCTCATACCGACGAAGGAAGCATCACCCGCCCCGTCGGCAGAGAAGCGGATAGACAGACGGTTGTTGCCCTTCGCCATAAGACCGCCCACGCTGAGATTATACACATTGCTCCGCCCGTCGCACCTGCCTATGAGCCTATCTCCTATATAGACCTCAGCGGGTGAGGAAAGGTCGCGAAAACGCAGGTAAAAATTACGCATTGAGAGAGCCACGTCGTCAACGTAAATATCGCTCTCAAGCCGCACCTCGCCTATATTTTCGTCGAGGACGACAGCCTCGGCATCAAGGATAGCCCTCACCGTAAAGGGTGTGGTGGCAGAGTATTTCTCCGAGCCTATTAATAGGTCAAAATTCTTTATTTCCCGTCTTACCATTTCAATCTCCTTTTCGGAATAATGCTTGCCCTCGGCAAAGGCCCGGGCAAATGCAAAGGTTGTTTACCCTCGGCGAAAAGCTGCCGACGGCGTTTATTATCTTCTGCCTACACGACGTACGCGGCGTGGCAGAGGCGAATGCTCGTGGTGTGAGCGAAGGATAAAGGAAACCTCCTCATCTCCCTCAATAGTGAATATCAGATGGCGGGAGTGCAGGCGGTGAGCATCAAGCTCCTCGCGGCGGTCACCCATATAGGTGGGCAGGCTGTTCAGAATAATATTTCTGTGCTCCCACTCGCGGATAATCGGGAATCTCTCGCCCTTTCTGTCGGTAAGGGTGGCCTTGTTGCACCTGTCGCAGCCAAAATTCTCACCGATAAAGCACCGCTCGGTTATCATAAGCGGAATTCGACCGTAGGTGATAATGCCGCCGCCGATATCTCTGGCCTGGGGCAGAGTCAGCTCGGGTGAGAGTATCAGATGCTCCACACCTATATGACGGTATGCACGCTTGCTCTCGCCGTTGGTAACGTTCAGCCTGAAGTCACCGATTATCTTAAAACCAAGCGACCTCGTAATGCCGATTTGCCCGATATTGCTAACTAAAGCGTACATTACGCCTGCTTTTCGTATATTTTTCAGCTCCTCAACAAGCCCCTCCATCTGACTGTCAAAGATGACGGGAGGAAGATATACACCGCCCGCACGCCGAATGGACTCGACCGATGCGGTGTGTGGCAGGAATATTAGGTCAAAGGCGGATATACCTGCCCTGTTGTTCCTCGTTGCGTTAAGAAAGCTCTGCTCGGAGGTGAAGCTGGCGGTAAACATATCCTCCCCCGACGAGATCCTCTCCCTCGGGGTATATTCCTCCATATCAAGCGGGCGGCGGGGGAACTGCAGCAGCTCTGCCGCCTCACGCCGAAGGGCGTTAAGTGCCGAGGGAGGAAGATTTATATTCTCATCAAGATAAAGCTCAATGTCCTCCTCGTCAAGCGAGAGGAGGGTGTTGCCCATTTTGGCGAGCCGCCCGCGAACGCCCTCTGGCGTAAGGGGTGATCTCTCGGCAACCGACGGAATCATACCCTCTGCGGTAACGCTTCGCTTACCGTCGGTAAGCGTCATACGGCAGGGCTCTCCGAGACGAAGGCTGACGGTTGCCCTGACGGGTACCCTCTGCGGCTCAAAGCTGCCGATCACAAGAGCTTTGCTGTTCTGCTTATCCGACTCCGAGCGAATTCCCGTCATACCGTCGGCAATTTTTCCTGTAAAATATCCATCGGTAAAGCCACCGCGGGAGAATGCACGGCGAAGCTGGTCATTCTCAAATCGGGTTGCCGCCCTGCCCTCATCAAGCAGGCGGCGGTATATGCTGACTACGGTGTATACGTAGTCGGGTGATTTCATTCTTCCCTCTATCTTCAGCGAGGCAACGCCCGACTCAATAAGCTCGGGAATATGGTCGGCAAGCGACAGATCCTTCAGCGAAAGAGGGTATTTTCCGTTGTTATAGGGCAGGCGGCAGGGCTGGGCACATTCGCCGCGGTTTCCGCTTCGGCCGCCAACCATAGAGGAGAAGAGACACTGTCCCGAATAGCAGACGCAGAGTGCACCGTGAAGGAACACCTCGATCTCACAATCCGAGTTGTCCACCGCACTCTTTATATCGGCAAGCGAAAGCTCGCGGGCAAGGACGACTCTCGTCGCACCGAAGCCTCCCGCCTCCCTGACACCGAGGGTGTTATGCACCGACATCTGCGTCGACGCGTGAAGCTCAAGGTCGGGTACGTATCGGCGAATTTCCGACATAACGCCTAAATCGCAGACGATAAGGGCATCTACGCCCATCCTATACAGCTCGGCGGCGTATTCCACCGCCTCTGCCATCTCTCTGTCCTCGATAAGAGTGTTCAGCGTAACGTAAAGCTTCACTCCGTGAAGGTGACAGTAGCCCACCGCAAGACGAAGCTCGTCCATATCAAAATTTTTCGCAAAGGCTCTCGCACCAAAGCGTTTGCCGCCCAGATAAACCGCGTCGGCACCTGCCGCTACCGCGGCGAAAAGACAGCTCATATCTCCCGCAGGAGCAAGCAGCTCGGGAAGCTTATTTTTTCGGAACATAACGTCACCTCCTTATTGAGATATAAATAATGCAGAATGCAGAATGCAAAATGCAGAATTGATACAAATGCAGAATGCAGAAGGCAGAATGCAGAATTGATACAAATGCAGAATGCAGAAGGCAGAA
>JAZNWM010000228.1:0-22305 GCA_045593345.1 Eubacteriales bacterium | reverse complement strand
TCAGATTTCAGCAGGATGCGGCACACAAATACGGCTTGAAAACCACTATTCAAATAACCTACGCGTCGCTCTTCTCCGACGTGATAATTGATCTTGCAAAGGAGGAGCACGAGAGGTATGGTGACGAGATCGGCCTGTCTCTTCTCGGTCTGCCCTGTCCTGAATTCAGGGCGAAGTATAAAACCGAGGATTTCTGCATCTGGATGTTCGACGAGGAGACGAAGAGGGAGATTATCGACGACGTTTTCTCAAAGTTCTATGAGAAATTCGGCTTCTATCCCGAGTCAACCAGCAGCTATTTCCTCGATGCCTACACTATAAATTATATCAAGGAGAAATATCCCAGCGTGAAGTGTGCTGTTGCCACCTGCTGGGAGGAGGGCCCCAAGGCATTTCATACCTGCAACAACTCCTGGTATACCTTTATGGACGGCGGCCCCTGGAATCCCTGGATACCATCCAAGGTGAATTCTCACTGTCCTGCATCCTCAGCAGAGGATGATTCGGGAATCGTGGCTATTCCTCATCTCTCACGCGACCTTATGGCCTGCTTTGACGGAAACGGCTCTAATTTCGGTACCCATCCGCAGAACGTTCTCCGCGGTATGATCTACTACAACGAGGACGGGGAGTACGAATATCCTTACCTTTATAACTTAATAGACCAGTACCGTCATCTTGCTAAATACAACGACGGCTACAGCTACAATATGATGTTCGTTGGCCCGGGCTGGCTGAACAGAAAGGGCAGATGGGAGGCTCCCTACGAGCTTCTTGCCAAGTCCTATGACGACGGTATGAGGTATTACGGTAAGCTGAAGGCGGAGGGCAAGCTCGTTGATATGACGATGAGCGAATTTGCCGACTATTATCGCTCCTGTCACAAGGATTATAAGAGGGGCGAGTGTGCACTCTGGAAGGATATTCTTTACGGTAGCCGTAAGGAGTATTTCTGGTATGCAGACCCCGCTATGCGAACCTGCTTTGACTTCAATCAGGGCGGTGCGATGATTGACCTTCGTCCCTACGTGGCAAGGATTCCGCAGCAGACGGGTATCGGCACCGATAACGTTTACGATGCATCCTATCCCTACCTTATTCAGATTAACTACCGTGCGGGCTATTTCACACACTACGCAGGTGCGGGCACTATCAAGTCCTGTAAGGTCGGTGCCAGGGGCGTATCTGCCGATCTCTGCCTTACCAGAACGATGGCGAGATTTGAGCGTGTGGAGGGCGGAGTAAGGCTTATTACCGATCCCGTCACTCTTGATCTCGGCGGCCTTGAGGTAGTTGTGCAGTCTGTATTTACTATTCCCGACGGTGAGGGCAGGGTAATTACCGAGCGTAATATTCTCAACAATCTCGGAGGTGAGGAGGTCAGCTTCACCGAGTACTTCACAGGTGGCTTCGGTACTACCGAGTATCAGTCGGATATGACCTCGGTCACTCTCGGCGTTGACGGTGAGGAGATGAGCTTCTCCTATCACGGCAGAAGGATCACTAAGGCGAACGCAGGCGAGGCCTACGTAAGAATTCCCGAGGTATGCACCCTTGTGGCTATGGGCGGCGAGGGCGTAAGTGCTACGGTAGAGGAGGGAATTGCCTTCTCGCCCGTATATCACCTTGAGGTCAGCAAGACCGTAAGTAAAGGAGGAGTAAAAACTTGGCTCAGTCTACAAAAGGCAAATTGAATTTCCGCTGTCCCTCCTGCTTTATGAGGGATATCGATATTGATATGTTCTACGACGGCGAGGCAAAGGAGTATTACTGCCTTCGCTGCAGCTTCTCGGGTAGTGAGGAGGAGGTTCTCCGCCTCAACGAGATGGCGAGATACCGCTACCGTGCCCTGAAAAAGCGTGTGGTGGATTTTGGCGAGGATAACGAGCCGCCAAAATTTGAGGATCACAGAGGTGGCGAGCAATGATTCTCGGAATTGACGTTTCCACCTATCTTGAGGAGCTTGAGAAGGGTGCAAAATATTATCGCGGCGATAGTGAGATTGATCCCCTCGACGCCTTTGCCGAAAACGGCGTGGATTATATGCGAATCCGCGTCTGGAACGACCCGAAAAGCCCTGACGGTCTGCCATATCTTGCAGGAACCTGTGACATAGAAAACTACGTTCGTCTCGGCAGACTTGCTATGAGCAAGGGCTATAAATTGCTGATGGATCTTCACTACAGCGATTTCTGGGCGGATCCGGGTAAGCAGATGATTCCTAAGGCCTGGGTAAATTACGGCATCGACGAGATGACCGACGCGGTCTATAATTTTACTAAGGAATGTCTTGAAATTGCTGTAAGAGAGGGCGTGATGCCCGAGCTTATCCAGGTGGGCAACGAGATCACCAACGGCATTCTCTGGCCGATAGGCAAGCTTGAGATTGACGGTAAAAGAGGAAATTACGATAATTTCTGCCGTCTTATTGAAGCGGGCTGCCGTGCCTGTCGGGAGGTGACTCCGGGGTCAAAAATTATCCTCCACCTTGAGCGAAGCAACGACAAGGCGGTATATCAGGAATTTTTCTCCGAAATGGAGGCTCACGGCATAGATTTTGACGTGATAGGTGCATCATATTATCCTTATTGGCACGGCACACCCGACCAGCTGTTTGACAATCTTCGGAACTGCCGCCGCTTCGGTAAGGAGATTATGATTATGGAGCTTGGCTACGGCTTCACCGACAAGCCCTACACCCTTGACGGTGAGGAAAAGCGGCTGGTTATTGATGCCGAGCGTGCGGTAGTCCCCGGCTTTACCGACAAATATCCTCTGACCCCCGACGGACAGGCGAGATTTGTCAGGCTTATCCTCTCTCTTGCCGCAGAGAACGGCATCAGCGGAATCTTCTACTGGGAGCCCCTGTGGCTACCCGGCGAGGGCATCTGCTGGGCAAGCGAGGCAGGACAGGCTTACATTCACGAGGAGGGTAAATCCACCGCAAACGAGTGGGCAAATCAGTGCCTTTTCGATTACGAGGGACATATTCTCCCCGCTTTTGACGAATTCAAAATTCAACCTTAATTAATTAATAACAAATCACCTTGTCATCATTGCAAAAAAACGCCAGCGTGATTTGTGCATTCTGCCGAAAATGCTTTTTCTGAGAGAATGCTTATTGACAAAAATGACTAACGATGCTATAATCTTTATGCGCACAAAGCGTAAATAATAATTTTTTTAAGGAGGATTTACTCTTATGAAAATGAGTAAGATCTTATCTCTTCTTCTCGTTCTTGTAATGCTCGTGTCCTGCCTCGCATCCTGCGGCCTCTTCGGCGGCGAACAGGGCGGCACAGGTAACGGCGGCGAACAGGGCGGCGAACAGGGCGGCGAAGGTGGCGGCGATGAGCAGCCCACCGGTACCGTTGTTGGTAACGGTAATACTGTTGTAAAGATTTGGGTTTCCGAGCTTGCAGGTGCAACCGACCTTGCAGCAGCTCAGATTACTGAGTTCCTTGCAGCAAACCCCTCTTACAATGAGACCTATAAGTTTGAGATCTCCGGTGTTTCTGAGGCAGACGCTGCTACTCAGGTTCTCACCGATATCGCTCTCGCTCCCGACGTATTCTGCTTCGCACAGGACCAGCTCGCTCGTCTTGTTCAGGCTGATGCACTTGCAGTTCCCGGTCAGCAGGCTACCGCTAACGTAAAGGCAGCTAACGACCCCATCTCCATTTCTGCTGCATCCGTTGCAGGTACTCTCTATGCTTACCCTCTTACCTCTGATAACGGCTACTATATGTACTATGATAAGAGTGTTGTTTCCGAGGATCACATCGATGACCTTGCTGCTATCGTAGCTGACTGTGAGGCTGCAAGCAAGAACATCTGCTTCGAGCTTGAGAACGCTTGGTACACCGCTTCCTTCTTCATGGCTACCGGTTGTGTAAACCACTGGACCATGGATTCTGACGGTAAGTTCACCTCTGTTGAAGATACTTACAACTCCGATGCGGGTATTATCGCTATGAAGGGTATGCAGATCGTAACTAAGTCCGAGTACTACGTTAACTCTTCTTCCGAGTTCACCAATTCCGGTATCGTTATTACCGGTATCTGGAATGCTAACACTGCAGAAGAGAACTATGGTGAGAACCTTGGCGTTACCGATCTTCCTTCCTTCACCGTTGACGGTGAGACCTATCACCTCGGCTCCTTCTCCGGTAACAAGCTTATGGGTGTTAAGCCTCAGGCAGACGGCAACAAGCTTTCTATGCTTCACAAGCTTGCTCAGTACCTCACTAACACCGAGTGCCAGCTTGAGAGATACGAGGAGTTCCAGTGGGGTCCCTCTAACCTCGAGGCACAGGCTGACGAGGGCGTAAAGGCTAACGCTTCTCTTGCAGCTCTTGCTCTTCAGAACCAGTACGCTATTCCTCAGGGCAACATTCACGGCTCTTGGTGGGATATCGCAAAGCTTCTCGGTTCTGAGTCCAAGAACGCTCAGTCCGACGAGGATCTCCAGCTTGCTCTTGATACCTATAAGGCTTCTATCGACGATCTCTTCAAGATGACCGAGGAGGAGCTTAAGGCTTGGTCCGCAATTGGTACCATCTGCGGCACTAACTGGGATACCGACTTCCCCATGCCTGAGGTTTCCGAGGGCGTATACGAGTCCGACGTTCTTGAACTTACTGCTGGTCAGGAGTATAAGGTTCGTCAGGGTAAGAGCTGGGAGGTTAACTATGGCCAGGACGGTGCTCATAACGGTGCTAACATTCCCGTTGAGACCTCCGGTAATTACAAGATTCGTCTTACCATCAGTGGCGATTCTGTTACCCTTGAGCTCGTTCCCGCTAACTAATTTATTAGGTTAATATAAAACTTAATAGCTAGACTGTTGTTTGGGTGAGCCTTCGGGCTCACCCTACACGGTGATAAAGGCATTGTTAGCCGACATACAAGGACGACAGTTGTCTTGTGTATCGACTAACAATGCCTTTGATTATAAAAAGGAGTTAAATAAACTCGGTTTATATCTCGGTTTATATTTGGATTTATGAAAAAACTTAACACATTGGAATATCTGAAGCTGAATAAGCTTCAAAGATTCCTTTATGATGCGAAGGGCTTTTTCTGTGCCATCCCCGGTTGGTTTGTTGGCCTTTTCGTTAAGCTCTTTGCTATTATAAAGGATGGTGCCATTGCTATTAAGGATGGCTTTTTAGATATTATCACGACCTTTGTTAAGGGAAACTGGGCTGTAAAGCTCTCCTTCCTTATCTTCGGCTTCGGTAATCTTTATTACGGTCAGATCGCACGAGGAATTCTGTTCCTTCTCTTCGAAATTGCATTCTTCGTGTATATGTTCGCAATTCCTACGAGCGTAGATCCTACCACCCTGCTTCCCAACTACCGTGTTCAGAGCGGTGCCAACTGGCTTAAGAGCGTTAACTGGTTCGGTCTTGGCGACAGCAACAAGGTTGGTGATATTCAGCAGTCGGCTAACGTATACGACCCCGAGCTTGACGTGTACGTAACTCTTCCCGGCGAGGACTCTACCAGAGTTCTCTTTAACGCACTTCTTGCGGTTATCTTCATTATTGCCTTTATTTATACCTGGAGAATGCAGGTAAAGCAGTGCCGTATCTGTATGGATATTACCGCACAGGGCAAGAAGATCAAGAGCGGCAAGGACGATCTTAAGTCGCTTCTTGACGATCAGTTCCACAAGACTCTTCTCACTCCCTCCCTGCTCGGTATCCTTATTTTTACCGTGCTTCCTATGATCTTTATGATCCTTATCGCGTTCACAAACTACAGTGACGTTATGGGTAGCTCGGGTATGCTTAACGGTACCAGCCAGCTGTACGAATGGGTCGGATTCAAGAACCTTGCAGAGCTGCTCAACTTCGGTGAGGGCGGCATCGGCGTGGCCTTCGGCGAGCTTCTCGTATGGACGCTTATCTGGGCGGTATTCGCAACCTTCTCCAACTATTTCCTCGGTATGCTGGTTGCTATTATGATCAACAAGAAGGGCATCAAGCTTAAGAAGCTCTGGCGTACCGTGCTCGTTATGACGATTGCCATTCCTCAGTTCGTATCCCTTCTTTACGTATCAAAGATGTTTGATTTCAACGGCTTTATCGGTTCGTTTATTTATAAGAACATACCGTTTATCAGAGAATATCTTATCGCCAATAATACCAATACTCTTTGGCAGGTTCCCGAGGCGGCAAGAATTATGGTAATCGTTATCAACATCTGGGTCGGTATTCCTTACGTAATGCTTATGGCTACGGGTATTCTTATGAATATTCCTACCGACCTTTACGAGTCTGCGAGAATTGACGGTGCAAGCGGCTATCAGCAGTTTACCAAGATCACTCTCCCCTATATGCTCTTCGTAACGGGTCCCTACCTCCTTACCAGCTTCGTAGGTAACCTTAATAACTTCAACGTTATCTATCTGCTCTCGGGCGGCGGTCCTGTTAACCTTGATATGAATATACCGAGTCTGCAGGGATTGGTTCCGGGTCACACCGACCTTCTTATCACCTGGCTCTTCAAGCTGTCTACCGGTAGCGGTGCGGGTGCAAGATATTATCTGGCGTCGGCACTCGGTATTCTTATCTTCGTTGTGGTTGCGGTGCTTTCGCTCATCGTTTACAACGTAATTCCGTCTACTAAGAATGAGGAGGACTTTAGCTAATGAAAAAGAATAATAACAGCTCTATTAAAAAGTCCGGCCTTGGAGCAAGGGCGAGCAGAACAATCTCCAACACCTTTATTTACATAGCCCTTATTGTTATTACGGTGGTCTGGCTGTTCCCTTATGTCGGCATCGTTTTTGAGTCGCTCAGAATGGAGAGCACCGGTCGTGTTGACTATCTGTTCCCGAAGGAATGGGGCTTTGGCAACTACGTATATCTCTTCAAGGAGACTAATTTCCCCACTTGGTTACTTAACACGGCTCTTATGGGTGTTGCCTGTGCGGTTCTTCAGACCTTCTTCATTCTTTCTATGTCCTACACCCTGTCAAGACTCAGATTCAAGGGCAGAAAGCTTCTTATGAACTTTATGCTTATTCTGGGTATGTTCCCCGGCTTCCTTACGATGATCCTTATCTATAAGGTGTTCGGTGACCTTGGACTTACACACTCTCATGCACCCGTTGGTCTTATCATAGTTTACTGTGCATCCTCGGGTATGGGATACTACGTATCGAAGGGCTTCTTTGATACCATTTCCAAGAGCCTTGATGAGGCGGCGAGAATTGACGGTGCAACCCGTTGGCAGGTATTCTACAAGGTTATTATGCCTCTTTCAAAGCCCATCATCATTTACACCATACTTATGGGCTTTATGGCACCCTGGGGTGACTTTATGCTTGCAAGATATCTTGCAGCGGGAGATGACCTTGGTAAGAACGTTGCCGTTGGTATGTGGGGCTGGCTTCAGGCTGCTAACCCCAGCTTAATGTATACCAGATTCTGTGCCGCAGGCGTTACAGTTTCGCTTCCCGTTACCGCAGTATTTATGTCACTTCAGAAGTACTACGTAGAGGGCGTTACCGGCGGTGCAGTAAAAGGATAAGGAGAATTAATTATGGCTAGTGTAAAATTAACTAATGTAAAGAAAATATACGGCAAGAACACTCTTGCGGTTGATAACTTCAACCTTGATATCGCTGATAAGGAATTTATCGTTTTCGTAGGCCCTTCGGGCTGCGGTAAGTCTACCACTCTCCGTATGATTGCAGGCCTTGAGGATATTTCCGGCGGTACCATTGAGATTGACGGCGTTGTTGTAAACGACCTTCAGCCTCGTGACAGAGATATTGCGATGGTATTCCAGAACTACGCACTCTATCCCCACCTTACCGTTTTTGAGAATATGGCCTTCTCCCTTCGTCTTAAGAAGGTTCCTCAGGACGAGGTTTATAAGAGGGTTACCGAGGCGGCTGAGATCCTTGGTATTACCGAGTATCTTACCAGAAAGCCCAAGGCTCTTTCCGGCGGTCAGCGTCAGAGAGTTGCTATCGGACGTGCGATGGTTCGTGACTCCAAGGTATTCCTTATGGACGAACCCCTCTCCAACCTGGATGCCAAGCTTCGTAACCAGATGAGAGCGGAGATCATTCTTCTCCGTAAGAAGATCGACACCACCTTCATTTACGTAACTCACGATCAGACCGAGGCTATGACTCTTGGTGACCGTATTGTTATTATGAAGGACGGTCTTATCCAGCAGGTTGGTACTCCTACTGAGGTATTTGATATGCCTATCAACCTCTTCGTTGCAGAGTTCATCGGTGCTCCCAAGATGAATACCTTCAAGACCTCTCTGGTTTCCGAGAACGGCAAGTACTACGTTACTCCCTTTGGTGCGAAGATTGAGGTTACCGGTGATAAGGCAGCGGCTCTTGCAAGCCGTGGTGTTGGCTCCCGCGAGGTGATCCTTGGTGTCCGTCCCGAGCATTTCGTGCTTTCCGAGCAGGGTAGACCCGATGCTATTGAGTGTCAGCTTCTTGTAAACGAGATGATGGGCAGCGAGCTTCACCTTCACGTTGTCGTTGGCAGCGGCGATAAGCTTATCGTTCGTATTCCCACCGTTTCTCTCAACGACGAGCAGCGTAGCTCTCTCGTTCAGGGCAAGACCATTTACGTTACCTTCGAGGGTAAGGTTATGCACTTCTTTGACGAGGCTTCCGAAACCAACCTTCTCGTATAATCTTAATTTAATTTCGGGCCGGGTTTTTGAATCCGGCCCTTTGACAACTCAGGTGTGATGATGCGGAAGCATTATCATATTAACTTCAGAAAGGTATTATCAGATATGTTTAAAATGAATAAAAAAGCGGGAAAGGGTGGCCTTACCACAAAGCATTGGATTGGATATATGCTCGGTGACTTCGGCGGCTGTATGACCTTTGCACTTATGGCCAGCATCTTTTCTATGTACTGCACCAACGTTCTCAGGGTTGATGCCACCGTAATGGGCATTCTTACCATTATCTGGACCATCTGGGATGCGGTAAACGATCCTATGATGGGTGCACTTATGGATAAGGCCTTCGCACGGAAGCAGAACAAGAGGGGCAAGTTCCGTCCCTGGCTCCTCCGTGCAACACCCCTCCTTGCAATTACCGCAATTGCACTCTGGACGGTGCCTACTCTTCTGGACGGCATTCCTCTCCTGGTTGCACTCTTCTCCTTCAAGATTCTCTACGAGGCATCCTATACTATGTTCAACATCCCTATGGGATCGCTTCTTTCGGCTATGTCCACCAATGATACCGAGCGTGCGTCGCTCTCCTCTGCGAGAGGCGTGGGCTCTATGTTTGGTAATATGATTCCCGGTATGGTGGGCCCTGTTATTATCGGCCTCTTCGGTGACAAGCAGTCTACAGGCTATATGATCACCGGTGTTGCCTGTGCCATCGTCGGATTTGTCGTTTGCCTTCTTCATTACCTCCTTACCGAGGAGCGTACCGTTGTTACCGAGGAAACAAAGCCCGATGATATTAAGCTTACCGATATTCTTGAGGTCGTTAAGAAGAACCGTGCATTTATCGCACTTTGCATCCACGGTATTTGCATCTGCACGATGCAGTATCTTGCAGAGAATATCAGTATGTATATGTATTCTGCGGTATATAACGACGTCACCTACAAGACTATTGCATCCGCACTTTCGGCCCCCTTTATGGTTGGCTCTATGGTTGCCGTGCCCTTCCTTTGTAAGAAGCTGGGCCTTGAGAAGATCATTCGCTACACGCTTCTCGTTGGCGGTGCCATCTGCGGTCTGCTCTTCGTGATGCATCTCTTTATGGACGTCAATCCTCTCGTTCACGGTGTCATTCTTGGCATCGGCTCCGGTCTTGCTATGGTTTCTATTCAGATGCAGTGGGGACTTGTCGGCGAGGCTATTGATTACAACGAGTATCTTACCGGCAAGCGTACCGAGGGCTCTATTTACGGTACCTTCAATCTTGCACGCCGTATCGGTCAGACCGTTGGTCTTGGCTTCAGCTTCTTCGCTCTTGATTGGATTGGCTACAACCCCGAGCTTGACGTGCAGACGGGTGGAACGGTATTTGGCTTCAAGATTCTTTGCGTCCTCGTTCCCGCACTCTTCATCCTCGGCTCCTGGGCGGCCTTCAGATTCGTATGGAACATCACTCCCGAGATCCGTGAGAGAATGGCTGCCTCCAAGACGAAGGATGCCGACGTGGCTCCCGCACACGAGGAATAATTCAAACTATCGGCAGCTCTGCCGAAATCTATCTATAACGGCTGATTATTATGGAAAGAATAATTAATACCCCCTGTGGCAGAATTCAGGGAACCGATTGCCGACTTGAGGGCGTGATAGCCTTCAAGGGTATCCGCTACGCTACCGCGGGCAGATGGGAATATCCGAGGCAGGTGACGGGCTGGGAGGGCGTTTATGACGCCAGCTCCTACGGAAATTGCTCATACCAACCCCGAGCCTTCTATAACGAGGAGGAAAATCTTAAGAAGATTTTCTACTACAACGAGTTTCGCAAGGGAGAAAAATACACCTATAGCGAGGACTGCCTTTTTCTTAATATCTGGACTCCCGCCGATGCGACCGATAAAAGCGGTCTGCCTGTAATTCTCTACATTCACGGTGGCGGATATACGGGCGGCTGCGGTCACGAGAAGCATTTTGACGACCCCGTATGGCCGAAAAAGAGCGTTGTTGCGGTTACGATTAACTACCGTCTCGGCCCGATGGGCTTTATGTGTCTGCCTCAGCTTCGCGACGAGGCAGGGCATTGTGGCAACTACGGCCTTTACGACCAGCTATGTGCTATCAATTGGGTGCGTGACAATATTGCATCCTTCGGCGGTAATCCTGACAGAATCACTATAATGGGACAGAGTGCAGGTGCGATGAGCGTGCAGCAGCTTTGTCAGAGCCCTCTCACAGACGGCCTTTTCGTAGGTGCGGTAATGTCCAGCGGTTGCGGTATGAGTAATGTGCTGATGTCTACACCCGAGAAGGTTTATCCCTTCTGGGAGGAGGTTATGAGACGTCTTGGCTGTTCTACTCTTGAGGAATTTCGCCTTGTTTCGCCCGACAGACTCTTTGCCGAATGGCAGAGTGCCAAAAAAGAGGTTAAAGGGGGCACTATGGCAACCTTCCCCGTAAAGGACGGTCATTTTATCAGAGAGGGGGTCGGTGCGAAGAGCATACCCTATATCATCGGCTCAAACAGCGAGGATATGGCACCGCCAATTCTCTACTCGCTCGGTAAAAAGTGGGGCAGGGAAGTGAGCGACGGTCGCTATATCTACCACTTCAGCCGTGGCCTCCCGGGTGATAAAAACGGTGCCTGGCATAGTGCAGACCTGTGGTACTGGTTCGGAACTCTGGACAACGGCTGGCGTCCATTTGAGGAAAAAGATAGGGATTTGTCCGACAAAATGACAACTTTTCTTTGCAATTTTGCGAAAAATGGCAATCCGAACGACAAAAATCTTCCTGAATGGACATCTGAAAATATATCAAAAAAGACGATGCTGTTCGGCGAAGGTGATATCCGAATGGGTAAGCCCGGTATTGCGAAGCTTATCTTCACTATGCTGACAAATAAGTCGGTCGGAGAATAAGATAAAACCGCTTATTTCGTATAACTGAACAAAATGGGCAGAGGTGACGTAGCAGTCACCTTTGCTTTTTCATATATTTTTAATACTTTATTAATTTTTTTATTGCAAAAAATGTCATTTTTTGTTATAATAATTGTGGATTGGTTTTTTATTTTGAAAAATGTCAAAGGAGAAGATATATGCGTGTTAATTTTGGAGCAAAAAGCTGGCTTTTCCCTATGCCCGTTCTTATCGTCGCCAGCTATGACGAGACAGGTGAGCCCAACGCTATGAACGCCGCCTGGGGCGGGATTTACGATACGAATCAGGTTATGGTTTGTCTTGCGGACGAGCATAAGACCACGGAAAATATTAAGAAGAGCGGGGCCTTTACTATAAGCTTTGCCACCGCATCCACCGTCATTCCCTGCGACTACGTAGGCATCGTTTCAAGAAACGACTGTCCGGATAAGATGAGTATTGCGGGATTTCATACCGTAAAGAGCAATCACGTAAACGCCCCAATTATTGAGGAGCTTCCCGTTACGGTAGAGTGCAGACTGCTTAAGTTCAATGAGGACGGTATCTGCATCGGTGAGATTATTAATATATCCGCCGACGAGAGCGTCCTTGACGAGAATGGCAGGATCGATGCGAAAAAGCTTGATCCCATCATTTATGACAGCGTAAGTCACGCATATTGGAGCTTTGGCGAGAAGGTCGGACAGGCCTTTTCCGACGGAAAGAAGCTTTTTTGATTTCCGATAGATTAAAAGAGGAATTCTATTATGGAAAATTGGTTAGTGTTAGTTAACAATCAATGCCTTCTTGCTTTGATCGTATCTTGGCTTGTACTGTTTACCTTCATCGGATATAAGCTCGTACGTAACCATTGGTACGTCAGATCAAGGCTTGAGCGTGGTGATTATTCGGTTCTCTCAAAGAGAATGGGAATGCCTATGTTTATGGTAATCGCCATAGCCGTCTTTGTCAGTCTGATGGTGCTTTTCTTCCCAATCTGTATTCACGAGGGCTCTATAGACGACAGGTGGGCTCTTCTTAAATTCTGCAAGGCAATTCTTTACGCTACACACTGTGCTATGCGTACCTTTGTAATTGATATGGATTTTGCAGAGATATACAACGCCTTCAGCAATGCTGACGGTGTATTTACGGACATTTCCGATTCTGTTCGCCGTATCTATCTTGCACACGCGTCGGTTATGTTTGTTGCTGCACCGGCACTTACCGCTGTCGGTATCCTCTCCTTCTTCAAGGATATGTTTGCCGGCCTGCGTTTTTCTACCAGCCTGAAGAGACGGGTGCATTATTTCTCCGAGCTTAATCCGAAGTCGCTGGCACTTGCCATTAACGTTCTTGCAGAGAAGCGAACTCTTCGCCACCCATTCAAGCCTATGGTCGTATTCTTCGACGTTCAGGACGTTGAGGAGGTTGAGGGCGTGGATATAGTCCACCAGGCGAAGAGGCTCGGTGCCATCTGCTTCAGAAAGGATATATGCGACGCCAACCTTTTGGACGGTCTCCTCTCCTTCTTTTTCCCCACCGAGAGAAAGTTCTATTTCATCAGCGAGGATGAGGATAAGAGTGTAAGGCAGGCACTTGAGCTTATCAGGATATGTCGCCCGAAGGACAGGGTTAATAACGGAAAAACACAGTTTTATGTCTTTGCTACCACCGAGGAAAGCGGGCTTTTACTTGAGGCTGCCGATCACGGAGATATGAAGGAGCGTAGGATAAACGAGAAGCGTAACCTCGTTCTTAACATTCTTACCAACGAGCCGATATTCAACCGATATGAAAGCAGGGTTGTAAGGGCTACAGATAAGAAGGCTGACGGCGTCAGGCTCGAAAGACACGTTAACGTTCTTATCGTTGGTGGTGGACGATACGGTACCGAGCTGGTAAAGGCACTTTGCTGGTGCAGCCAGATTCCAGGATATTATATTCATATTCACGTCTTTGACAGAGAAGATAATGCCGATAAGCGACTTAGTGCAGTCGCTCCCGCACTTATGGATAACAGCGGATGCACCGCTCCGGGTCTTCCTCACTATGAGATAAAGGTTTATGGCGGAATCAATGTTAAGGACTCAAGCTTTATTGAGAAAATCAGCGAGATCGGTACGATAAATCTCGCGTTTATCACTCTTGGTGACGATAGTGCAAACGTAAATACCGCCATCATACTGAGAAGAGAGATACTCAGAGGCCTGGAATCCCGTCTTTATAAGACGCAGGACACCTTTGCATCTATACACAGACCTACCGAAAGAAAAAAATATAGGCTTATAAAAAGCACCAACTGCAGCTCAACTATTTATTCTGTCGTGTACAATGCGGTCAAAAGCGAAACGCTTATCAACAACAGCGGTATTCGTGGCATTTACGACGATAGATGTGAGATTAAATTTATAGGTGACCTTCAGACCTGCTACTCGGTTCCCGTTATCGAGCAGACCGACCTTGAGGACGAGGCTCTTAAGATAGATAACAGGTGGACGAAGATAAACGACAAGCAATTCGTTGCCGAGAAGGCGATCATCCTGAAGAAATATAACAAAACCCTTCGTGAAAAGCATCGTATTGAGGATAAGATAGACCTGCTTAAGAGGGAGAAGAAGATGCTTCTGGGCATTCAGCAGCATCGTCGTGTCGTCAAGGTCGGTGTTATTACCCGTATCGCAAACAGCCTTGTATACTCAAGGATCAACGACCGTATCAATGCCATTGAGCGTGCACTCGGAAGCTGCAAGGCAGAGCTTGTGAAAAAGCAGAGGGAAATAGAGGGCGTTTACTTTAACAGGCCCGAGTATAACAGAAACAGCTCGATTGCCAGCGTTATTTACAAATCTGCCCTTCAGAACATCGGACAGACCGAGGACGACGAATACGAGCATATAAGATGGACGGCGTATATGCAGTCGGAGGGCTTTGTCACTGCCACGAAGACAAAGGGGAAGGATCTGGTCGCTAAAACCCACCTTGAGATCAGATCAAGAGAGGAGGCCGACGAGCTTTTAGCGAGAATCGGTCAAAGAGAGAAAAAGCGAATTGCAAGGAAGGAAGCGTTAAAGAGACGCGAGCTGTCAGACGAGGACGGGCCGGCGACGGTCGGTCATACGCCCGAGAAGGATTCTTCAAACGCAAAGAGCAATTCCCGCACTTAAAACGAGCAACCGAAAAAGGAGATGAAAAATGTATATTAACATCGTTACGATAATCTGCTTTATTACGTTGAGTATAGAGGCACTTTATATCCTCGGCAACGTGGCCTTCAAGGAGCGAAAGCAGAAGATAATATTCGTAAGAGGCTTTAAAAAAGGTAAATTTGCTATTGTTTACCTTACGGCAATTCCCCTCTATTTCATCAGCTATCTTAACAGCGGAACGAATTGGGGCATCGCCGTCTTCAAATCCATACATAAAATCATTAACCTTATAGTCCTCAAGTATGAGACCGAGGATATTGCCACGCTTATGCAGGCAAACGAGCTTTATAAAATCACCGTTTATTTCTGCTTTGTTCTCGTTCTTGTCAACACCATAATGCTGACGCTATCCCTGACAATTCAGCATATCTGGTGCAGAATCCAGGCTATAAAGGCGATTATTACCTGGAAGGACAAGCTTTATCTCTTCGGCAATAATCCGCAGAACGTGGCTATCTACAACAGCGACGGAAAGACGAGAAATAAGGTTATTGTAGATAATATCTCGGATAGCGACTGCGAGAAGCTGTATCTTGACGAGATTGCCTTCATCTCATCCATCTCACCCGAGGATAATCTGAAGCGTTTGCTTGCGGTTTCAAAGAAGAAGAACAGAGAGCACGTGTTTATCATCAATACCGGTGACGAGGAGAAAAACATTATGCTCTGTACCGCCATCGTCGACGAGATCGCCTCTGCCCCAGAGAAGATTCAGGGGCATCTGTTTCTGAAGCTGAAGGTATACGTCTTCGGTGATCCCAGATATCAGGCGATTTATGAGGATATTATCGCAAGCGGATACGGATGCATCCATTACGTCAGCAAGTATCAGAAGATGGCAATTGATTTTATCGACAGGTATCCTCTTGCCCTCTTTATGAACGAGAATCACATTGATTACAAGACCTCACTCGTTAAAAGCAACGTCAACGTCAACGTGGCTCTTATCGGCTTTGGTCAGACAAATCAGCAGGTATTTCTCACCTCGGTTGCCAATAACCAGTTTCTGACCGAGGGACAGACCACCCCCGTTCTCAAGCCTGTAAATTACTTTATTTTTGACAAGAACCCTGCCAGAAATAACAAGAATTTAAACCATAGCTACTACCGCTTCAAGAACGAGCTTTACAGCCCCGAGCCGAATGATGATTATCTTCCGTTCCCCGCATTGCCCGCTACCGAGACCTATATCCGTCTTGACATCAACAGCAAAAATTTTTATGAGAAAATAAGGAATACCGTTGCCTCGAATCCAGGCGATGCAAACTTTATCGTAATAGCCTTCGGCACCGACCTTGAGAATCTTGATATGGCACAGAAGCTGGTTGAGAAGCGTAAGGAATGGAACGCCCATAACCTTGTCATTTTCGTTAAGGTAAGAGTGTGGCACAAGGAGCAGACTCTCCTTGAGGATAAGGGCTGCTACTTTATCGGCAACGAGAACGATGCGGTTTACGACATTAACAGGATTATGGAGGACAAGCTCTTCCTGATGGCGATGAAGCGTAACGACGCATACGAGATTGAGCGTAAGATAAGAGACGGCAAGCTTGAAATCAATGCAGACAGCCTTCGTGAGCAGAGCAAGATGAATAACGAGAATTGGTTCAAGTCCAAGTCCCAGATGGAGCGTGATTCCAGTCTGTTCAGCTGTCTTAGCCTGAGATCAAAGCTTAATCTTATGAACCTCGATTACTGTTCTAAAGACGTAAAGGGGGTCCCCGCACTCAGCGAGGAGGAATATTTTAAGATATACGCACACGACGATATGCCGGTTGTGAGCGAATACTCTGATATCTCGGACGGAAAGAGGATTATCAAATACGGCCTTGAGGTTAAGAACACACGCCGCGGAAATATGGCGATACACGAGCATCAGCGGTGGAATTCCTTTATGATCAGCCGAGGTATAGTTCCCGCCACCAAGGATCAGATACTAACCGAGAAGGTGCTTAAGGATGGAGAGCTGAAGCATTCCAACGGCAGAAATTATGCCGTTCGCCGCCACGGAAATCTTACCACCTACGAGGGCCTTATCCGGTTCAGGAAAATGATAGCCGAGCGTGAAAAAATCTCCGAGGAGCAGGCGGATGTTATCAGATTTGACTATCAGATACTTGACGATGCATATTGGCTCCTCTCCACCAGCGGATATAAGATTATCCACAAGAAAAGCATAAACGAATAACAAGCAGCAGACGCCTCGCTTTCGGGGCGTCTGTTTTTATAAACGTTTGTTTTTATAAAAAAGTAAAATAATGTTGATTTTTGTTTTTATCTGTGATATAATATAATAGAATATTATTTTTTTAAGAACGCGAGGTATAAATAATGTTGAAGCTGGTCGTATCACTTTCACGTAAATGGGTGCTTGATCACCGTTCTGACGAAATACTCCCCATTGAATATCTTGAGAAGATAGTAGGCGAGCATTTTCAGGGTCAGCTTACCGTTGACAGCTCAAGTCACGCCGAGCTCGTTCTCAATATCAGCTGTGGAGAAGAGGCTGCTGAGCAGGCCATTCTTAAGCTCCGCAAGCTCTTCTTTGAGTATTATTCACTTGATGAGAGTAATGACGTTTTCTCTGCTCAGGTGGTAGACGAGCAGGAGGAGCAGGAGGAGCAGGAGCCCGAATCCGAGTCCATCCCTGAATCCGAGGAGCAGCAATCCGAGGACTCCGGCGAGCTCAAGAAGCAGTCAAGAGAATCTCTCATTAAGGGAGCAGGCTCGAAGAAGACTCACAGCGTTGAGGAGTGCATTGCAAAAATCGACGGCCTTGTCGGTGCGACAGAGTTCAAGGCTCTTGCACACGAGATCGTTGACATCGCACCCCAGCTCGTTACACACAAGACCTATGATATTCTGAATTTCCAGTCCTATCTGTTCTCGATAAACGAGGGCCACGGACTTTCTACCTATCTCTCCTCTCTGGCAGAGCTGTATGAGTCGCTGGGTCTTCCCAACATCTCCTCGGTTGATATCATTGAGGAAAGCATTCGTCCCCGCATCAGCGAGCTTATGGATCCCTTTGAGCTTTTGAGGAAGCTTATCGGCCGTCCCAGAAGCAACACCCTTCTTCTTTGCCTGGACATCTGCGAGTGGATGAACAAGCTTCACGACCGCGAGTTCAGGAACTTCCTTATGTTTATCTGCAGGAACCTGCCCAAGCTTATCGTTGTATTCCGCATCCCCTTCGTGGATAAGGAGGTTCTCCATAGAGTGAGCGAGTCGCTGGGCGACCTTATGTTCGTTCGTACGATCTCCTTTGCTCCATTTGATAAAGCAGAGCTTCAGGCCTGTGCCGAGGCCGAGCTTAAGAGATATAACTTCACCATTGACGAGGAGGCGTGGGACGGCTTCCACGGCCGTATCGCCGAGGAGAAGAGAGACGGCAAGTTCTACGGTATCAACACCGTAAAGAAGATTGTAAGAGATCTTCTCTACAAGAAACAGCTTAAGAATGCACGCGGCGGTGATGATCACACCAACATCAGCGTTGAGGATGCCAACCGCATCTGTGCATCCCTGACTGAGTCCTCTATTTCGGGACACGATATGCTTGACCGTATGGTCGGCGGCGAGGGCTTCAAGAAGAAGATCGACGAAATCGTAGCTCAGATCAAGCTTGCCCTTCGTACTCCCGACGTGGAGATTCCCTGTATACATATGAGATTCGTGGGCAATCCCGGTACGGGTAAGACCACCGTTGCAAGAATTGTCGGTAAGATCCTTAAGGAGAACGGCATTCTCAGAATCGGCGGCTTCTTCGAGTGCTCGGGCAGAGATCTTTGCGGCCGTTACGTTGGTGAGACTGCACCCAAGACCTCCAGTGCCTGCAGAGATGCATACGGCTCGGTTCTTTTCATTGACGAGGCCTATTCGCTTTACAGGGGCACGGGCGGTGATGCCGATTACGGACGCGAGGCTCTTGATACTCTTATTGCAGAGATGGAGAACCACCGCAGCGACCTTGTGGTTATTATGGCGGGCTATACCGACGAGATGAATACTCTTATGGATGGCAATGCGGGTCTTGCCAGCAGAATGCCCTACGTAATTGAGTTCCCCAACTTCACGAGAGAGCAGCTCTACGAGATCTTCCTCTCTATGATGCGTGGACAGTTTGATTATGATGAGAAGCTTCTTCCTGCGGTAAAGGATTACTTTATGAGCATTCCCGATGCTATGATCAACTCTAAGGAGTTCAGCAACGCGAGATTCGTTCGTAACCTCTTCGAGCGAACCTGGGCGAAGGCCTCTATGAGATGTCAGCTTGAGAAGCTTGATACAATTACGCTTATCAAAGATGATTTTGTTCGTGCAAGCTCGGATAAGGAATTTGCCTTTGAGACAGAGCGTAAGAGCAAGATCGGTTTTGTAAAATAATTAATTAAAGGAGAAATGCAAATGGCAGACGAAAAGGTATTAAAAGCGGCCAAGGAGGCCTTTGCCACCCTCTGTGCAATGCTTGACGAAAAGGATTGGCATTATGACAGAGATGACGAGAAGCTCCTGGTTGAATGCGGAGCAAACGGAGATGACCTTCCCATAGACATCAGAATCAAGGTTGATGTTGATAAGCAGATCGTTTCGCTCTATTCCAGCCTTCCCTTCAGAGTTCCCGAGAAGGAGAGAGTCCTGGCGGCAATTGCCCTTAGTGCGGTTAACTACAATATGGTTGACGGTAACTTTGATTACAATATCGGCAACGGAGCAATCCTCTTCAGATTAACCTCCAGCTTCAGAGAGAGCCTTGTAAGCAAGGAGATGTTTGAGTATATGCTCCTCGTTTCCTGTCTGACAGTTGACAGATATAACGATAAGCTTCTTATGCTTATCAAGAACGTTATGTCGCTTGAGGACTTTATTAATTTCTGTAAGGAGTAAGAAAAATGGCAGATAAGAAAAAGATATTATATGCTCAGGAGGCGTATGAAACACTTTGCACCTCACTTGACAATATTGGCTGGCATTACGAAAGAATGGATGACGAGCTTAAGATTATGTTCGGCGTTGGCGGTGACGATCTTCCTATGGCATTCCTTATCATTGTTGATGCAGACAGACAGCTCATCAGAGTTCTCTCGCTTCTGCCCTTCCAGATGAATGATGATAAGCGTGTTGACGGTGCTATTGCTACCTCGGTTATCAACTACGCTATCGCAGACGGCAGCTTTGATTTTGATATTGAGAGCGGCCGCATTATCTTCAGAATGACCTCCAGCTTCAGAGAGAGCCTTATTGGTGAGGAGCTCTTCAAGTATATGGTTTCCGTAGCTTGTCTTACCGTTGACAGATATAACGATAAGCTTTGTGCTATCAACGACGGCGAGCTTTCTATTGAGGACTTCATTAAGGAGTTTTGATTTTGAACCTTAGCGAAAGGGCAGGGAATACCCCTGCCTTTTCTTTTTTGCGAAAATCGATAGACGTTAACAAGGCGTAAAGTTTTCCTGCTTCGGGCGGTTTGTGTCATTAATGCCTTGCATTTTAAATAAAAAAGTGATAGAATGTAAAATAGATAGGTATGTCCTTTTACGTAGGCGTGAGTTTTAATTGGATGAGAGAGGGATAAAAAGGAGACAATATGACAAATCTTAAGCAAAACCGCATATTCAGCTTTATATCAATTTTTTTCGTTTACCTTTTTGTCACCGCCGTCGGCGTGGCTACGTATAAAACGCTTCGCCTTGACTGGTGGCTTGCCCTGCTTATCAGCGACGTTGTGGCAACTGTTGTCACCTTTATATTCAGCCTGATATTCTCTAATGCATCGGTTTACGATCCCTATTGGAGCGTTCAGCCGCCCGTTATTCTTATTACGTTTGCTTTGTTCCACCGACTTACGCCATACACCCTGCTGCTTGTGGCGGTGGTGTCCTTCTGGGCGGTACGCCTGACGGCAAACTGGGCGTACACCTTCGGTAATCTGACCCATCAGGACTGGCGTTATACTATGCTTCGCGAGAAGACCGGTGCGTTTTATCCTATAATCAACCTGGTCGGCATCCATTTTGTACCCACCATAGTGGTCTACGGCTGTATTCTTCCCGGGGTTTACGCTGTAAGAGAGGAGCTTGCGGGTAATATTATCAGCCTTCTCTTCCTTATTCTGTCGCTCTCTGCCGCCTTAATGCAGGGCATTGCAGACGTAGAGATGCACAAATTCCGCAAGAACAGAACCACCCCCTTCATTCGTACGGGGCTTTGGAAATACTCCCGTCACCCAAATTACCTCGGCGAGATACTGATGTGGTGGGGCATCGGCTTGTCGGTGGTGATTGCAGCCCCTAACGCCTATTACCTTCTGGCTGGTGCGGTGGCGAACACCATCCTCTTCCTCGCCGTCAGTATTCCTATGGCTGATAAACGCCAGTCGAGTAAGGAGGGGTTTGATAAATACAAGAGTGAAACGAGAATGCTTCTTCCCATAAAAAAGTAACAAAAAAGCATACCGTTATGCCTCCTTCGGTGTTTTTACTAAAAAATACATATTTTACAAGGTTGTGAGGATCTATGAAATATAAAATAGACAGACAGCTTCTCCCATTTTCTCTTTTTGCACCTCCCATCAGCGAGAGGTTTCTTGCCTTGGCGGTACCATTTATGAAAGAGCCAAAATTCATATATAAGAATAATGCTGTTGACACTCAACGGGTTGAAATTCCCAGCTTTGACGGTCAGATCATCGGGGTCTTTCTTATGACACCGAAATCGGTTGGCGAAAGCTCCCCCTGCCTGATTTATCTTCACGGCGGTGGCTTTGTGCTGCCCGCGGCGGATTATCATTATAAGAATTCGCTTCGCTATGCGACAGAGTGCGGTTGCCGCGTGCTGTTCGTTAACTACCGTCTTGCACCGAAGCATCCGCATCCGATCTTCTTTGAGGATTGCTATGCCGCGGCCTGCTGGCTCTACGATAACGCCGAGAAATATTCCATTGACCGTGAGCGTATAGGCATCGGTGGTGACAGTGCGGGCGGCACGCTGTCGGTAGGAGTATGTATGATGCTTCGCGACAGAAATCACCCGCTGAAGCCTCTGTTTCAGATGCTTCCGTATCCCTTCCTTGATGCCCGAAATAACAGCGAGTCCTGTAAGAAATTTACCGATACGCCTATGTGGAACTCCACATTGTCGACCCGCATCGCACCCATGACCCGCGTTGACAGGGACAACCCCTGCTACGTCTATTACTCACCCGTTGAGGCAGACAGCTTTGACGGTCTGCCGCCTGCATATATTGAAACGGCGGAGTTTGATTGTCTTCACGACGACGGCATCCTCTACGCCGATCTGCTTCGTGAGGCGGGAATCCCCGTTGCTCTTAACGAAACGAAGGGAACTATGCACGGCTTTGACATAATTCAGCGGGCCGAGATTACGAAGCTCGCTCTTCGGAACAGAATAGACTTTATGCAAACGCTTTTCGCAAAGCGATCCTAAAAGCCACAGTAACGTTTGATGAAAGTCGGAGGCCAAGCGGTCTTAGGAAGACAAGGGCATAT